>DATFOT010000024.1:0-2716 GCA_035265265.1 Aestuariivirgaceae bacterium
CAGAACCGCCGCGTGATCACCAATCCGCAGGAAGTCGCAGATTTTTGATCTGAACGAGGATGAGGGAGAGGCCGCAACTATCGTCATTCCAGCGAAAGCCGGAATCCAGCTTCACCTTGCCATGGCGGTCCCGATTTCGGCGATTTGCCTTGATTTCAGCTTACCTGTGGCTTACCCGCTCTCACGGGGCCGAAGGGCCACGAAAGCCGCAGGAGTCTTATGTCCTTGTCCGATGAGTCCCTTTTCCGTGAAGTGGATGAGGAGGTCCGCCGCCAGAAGCTGCAGGATCTGTGGAGCCGCTGGGGCAATATCTTCATAGCCATCAGCGTGGCGGTCATTCTCGGCGTCGCCGGGTTCAAGGGGTGGCAATATTGGCAGGCCAGGCAGGCCGAGGAAGCGGCGCGCAGCTATTTCGCCGCTCTCACCCTGGCAGAGGCCGGCAAGCCCGATGAAGCGGCCAAGCGCTTCGCCGAGGTCGCCGCCGGCGGCCACCGCGGCTATGCGCTCCTTGCCCGCCTGCACCTCGCCGCCCAGCATGCCGCTGCCGGCCGGCGCGACGATGCTGTCAAGATTTATGACGAGGTTGCGGCCTCGCCATCAGCCGATCCCAGTCTTCGCGCCGCCGCAAGGCTTCGCGCCGCCCTGCTTCTCGTCGACACCGCGCCGCGCGAGGATATCGTCCGCCGTGTCGGCGATCTCAACGCGCCCGACAATGTGTGGCGCAACGAAGCGCGCGAGATACTGGCCCTTGCCGCCTATCGCGCCAAGGACTTCACCGAGGCCGACAAGCTTATGAACGACATTGTCCTCGACCAGGAAGCGCCGCAGAATCTGCGGCAGAGGGCGCAGATCATGATCTCGCTGCTTGCCCCGCAACTCGATGCGAAAAAGCCAAAGGCACAATAGCTTCAGGGAAACCGGAACTGGAATGACGCGGAAATTCCTGACACTTGCTCTTCTCTTAGTCGTGCTGTCCGCCTGCGGCGGCTCGGTGAAGAATCTCCTGGAATTCGGGGAAAAGGACACCGTGCTGCCCGGCAAGCGCGAAGCGGTGCTGCAAGGCGGCCCGGAGCTCACCGATCAGGCGATATCCTCTGATCCTATCGTCATCCCGGCCGCCCAGACAAATCCCGGCTGGACCCAGCCCGGCGGCAACACGGCGAATGCGCTTCATAATCTCACGCTGAGCCCTCAGCCCGTGCGCAGCTTCTCCATACACGCCGGCGAGGGCTCGAGCCGCAACGGCAGGCTCACCGCCAGCCCGATCATCGCAGGCGGGCGGGTGTTCGTTCTCGATACCCGCGCGACCGTCAGGGCCTTCTCTGCCGACAACGGCGGCTCCATCTGGTCGCGCTCGCTCGTGCCCGAGGGCAAGGATAGCCGCGGTGCGTTTGGCGGCGGCCTCGCAAGCGACGGCAGCCGCGTCTATGCCACTACGGCCTTCGGCGAAGCGCTGGCCCTTGATGCCGCCACGGGCGCCGTGCTGTGGCGCAAATCCGTCGGGTCCCCCTTGCGCGCCGCACCGACGGTTGCTGACGGCAGGATGGTTTTCGTCTCGGTAGCCAATCAGGTTTATTGCCTTTCGACATCCGATGGCAGCGAACTCTGGCAATCGACAGGCGTTGGCGAAAGCGCGTCGGTGATCACCAGCACCTCTGCAGGCATCGAAGGCGATGTCGCCGTGGTTCCCACGACGTCTGGCGATGTAATCGCATTCCGCTTGTCGGACGGCGCGCCATTGTGGACCGACACGCTGGCCTCCACCGATCCGACCTCCTCTCTGGCTAATCTCAACGATATCGCCGCGCGTCCTGTGATCGACGGCGGCCAGGTTTTTGCCATCTCGCATTCTGGCAGCTTCGTCGCTTTCAATGCAAAGGACGGAACGCGAAACTGGCAGCGCGAGCTGTCGGGCACCCAGACCCCTTGGCTTTCGGGCGACTATCTCTTCGTCATCACGAGCCGTAACAAGGTCGCCGCCATATCGCGCAAGACCGGCGGCGTGAGATGGATCAAGGACCTGCCCCAGGGCATATGGACGGGCCCCGTCATGGGCGGCGGCAAGCTCATCGTGGCAAGCTCGGAAGGGAGCCTGGTGATGCTCTCCGCCCAGACCGGCGACATCCTCACCACCATGGCGCTGAAGGCTAAGGTCTATGTCGCGCCGATCATCGCGTCAGGTACGATTTATCTCCTCGCTGATGACGGTGATCTTATCGCGATGCGGTAGCAAGACCTTTCGATGACCTTGAAAATTGCCATTGTCGGCCGGCCCAACGTCGGCAAATCGACCCTCTTCAACCGCCTGGTCGGGAAGAGGCAGGCGATTGTGCACGATCTGCCCGGCGTCACCCGCGACCGGATCACCGGGATCGCCCATCTCTCCGAGGAGCGGTCCTTCCAGTTGATCGACACGGGCGGGCTTATGCTCGCCGAGGACGATCCGCTCGGCCTCTCCAAGCAGGTCTTCCTGGCGGTGGAGGAGAGCGATCTCCTCCTGCTGGTCGTGGATGGCCGGCAGGGGCTCGTGTCCGCCGACGAGGTGGTCTGGGAGCGCATCCGCCGCTACGGCAAGCCCGCGATCCTGGTGGTCAACAAGGCGGACACGCGGGAGGCCCGCGACCGCTTCGCCGAGTTCTACGGCCTCGGCATCGACCAGCAGATCCTCGTGTCGGCCGAGCACGGCGTCGGCATCGAGGACCTCCGGGAGGCGCTC
>DATFOT010000025.1:0-2389 GCA_035265265.1 Aestuariivirgaceae bacterium
AGCAGGATTTCGCCCGCGTGCTCGATGAGCCCGAGATAATGAAAGGGCTCTCTGGCGAGTATCTCGAGATGTTCAGGCGCGTAGTCATTGACGAAGGCAATGGCCTCGGCCTCGTCGCGTGCCAGAACGATGCCCCCGATCGGTCCGGAAAGGACAGTGGAGGAAAACTCGACGCGCTGCTCTCCCATTTCCTTCCAATAATCCGGTATCGCCGCGCGCGCCTCATCCGCCACGCGCCGGCTCCAGGTAACGAGAAATGCCGAACTGTCCGGCCCATGCTCTGCTTCGATGAGAAGATCGAGGCCTGCCAGCCTGCCGTCCGCCGTATCGTCGGCCAGGATGATGAGCTCGGAAGGACCAGCCGGCGTGCCTGTGTCGATGATGTGGGAAACCTTGCGCTTTGCCGCAGCAACCCACGGGCTGCCTGGCCCGATGATCTTGGCGCATTTCGGTACGGTTTCGGTACCATAGGCCACGGCCGCCACGCCCTGCGCGCCGCCCGCCTTATACACCCTGTCCACCCCTGCCATGCGCGCAGCAACGAGCGTGGCATCGTCGATCTTTCCATCGGGTCCAGGCGGGGTGACGATGATCACCGATTTCACGCCTGCCACCTTAGCGGGGATCGATGTCATCAGCGCGACGGAGGGAAACGCACCCTTTCCGCGCGGCACATAGCAGGCGGCGGACGGGATCGGGCGCACCCGGTCACCGGCAAACACCCCCGGCCGTATCTCGTTGAGCCACATTTCCGTGGGCTTCTGGATCTCATGAAAACGGCGGATTGAATCCGCCGCATATTCCATCGCAGCGCGCAGCTTGGGATCGAGAGCCCTCTCGGCAGCCGCGAAATCCGCATCCGTTGCGGCGATCTGCGAAGCTTCGAGGGATGCCTTGTCGAACGCGCGGGCAAATTGCGCAAGCGCCTTGTCGCCGTCCTTGACTACGGCATCTATAATCGCGCCCACCTTGTCCTCATAGGCGGTGAGATCCGCTTCGGTACGCTGCAGAAGCCGGCTGCGTTCCTCAGCCGACAGTCTGGAGAGTTCATGGATGTTGATCGGTCTTGTCATGCTCTGTTGCGTCACCTCGATTAAATGCCGGCCAATGTCCCCCCATCCACCGGGAGACACACCCCCGTGATATAGGAGGAAGCCTCCGAACACAGGAAAATGCTGGCGCCAACGAGATCGCGTAGCTCGCCGAAGCGCTGCAAGGGGATTTGCTCGAGCATGTTACGCCGCCAGTCGTCATTGCTGTAGAACACTTCCGTCAGTGATGTCCGAAAATATCCTGGCGCCAGCGCATTGACCCTTATTCCCAGCGCCGCCCATTCGACCGCAAGCGCCCTTGTCATGCCGAGAAGCCCCGTTTTCGAGGAACCATAGGGTACCGCCCCGGGAATTCCCCGTTCGGATGTCAGTGAGCAAATGTTCAGGATCGCCCCGCCGTTCATCGCCTGGGCGGCAGCTTGCGCCGTAAAGAATGCGCCCTTGAGATTGGTGTCGATGATGAGGTCCCAGGCCTCCTCCTCGAGCTGGAGCGAGGGTGAGACCTGTTCGACACCGGCATTATTGACCAGAATATCGAGCCCGCCCATGACCCCGGCCGCGAGCGCAACGCCTGCCCGGCAATCCGCCACCTGTGCCACGTCCATCGCGATCGGCGTGGCACGGCGGCCCTTGGCTTTGATATCTGCCACGATGTCAGTGAGCCGGTCGAGGCTCCGGGAAGCTACCGCGACATCGGCTCCGGCACCTGCCAATCCCTCGGCAATCGCGCGCCCGATGCCGCGACTTGCGCCGGTCACCAATGCCCGCTTGCCCTCAAGAGAGAACCATGCGCTGTCCATCACCTGTGAACTATCATACCATGCATCCTTTCCAGTCAACCGAACCGGAAAACCATCCCGACAACATAGGTCCGGTGAAACCCCAGGTTCATGAAAAACATCACCTGCATTGAGGATTTGCGAGGACTCGCCCGCCGCCGGGTGCCGAAGGCGTTCTTTGACTATGCCGAGGCGGGCTCATACGCCGAGGAGACGCTGCGCGCCAATCGCGAGGATTTGCAGCGCATCAAGCTGCGCCAGCGTGTGCTCATCGATGTGGCGGCCCGTACCACGGCAACGACTTTGCTGGGTGAGCCGGTTTCTCTGCCGCTTGCTCTTTCGACCGTAGCCATGGCGGGATTGATGCATGGCGACGGAGAAATTTTGGCCTGCCGCGCGGCGCACCAGGCCGGCATCCCGTACACGCTCAGCACCATGTCCATCTGCTCGATCGAGGATGTGGCAGCGGCGACTTCCAAACCATTCTGGTTCCAGCTTTATGTGATGAGGGATCGCGGTTTCGTTCGCTCGCTCATCGAACGCGCCGCCGCTGCCGGA
>DATFOT010000026.1:0-3574 GCA_035265265.1 Aestuariivirgaceae bacterium
CGGCCCGTCCGCCGCCGACACCACCAGGATCGCCCCGTCCATCTGCGCTGCCCCGGTAATCATGTTCTTCACATAATCGGCATGGCCGGGACAATCGACATGCGCATAATGCCGCTTCGCCGTCTGATACTCCACATGCGCCGTCGATATCGTGATCCCCGCGCCCGCTCCTCCGGCGCCTTGTCGATCTGGTCATACGCCGTATACGTCGCCCCGCCCGTCTCCGCCAATACCTTGGTGATCGCCGCCGTTAAACTCGTCTTGCCATGATCCACATGCCCAATCGTCCCAATGTTGCAATGCGGCTTCGTCCGTTCAAACTTCGCTTTGGCCATTTATCGTCTCTCCGAACTTAAGCGTATTTCTTCTGTACTTCCTGGGCGACATTGCCAGGCACCTCGGCATAATGATCGAATTGCATGGTGTAGCTCGCCCGGCCCTGGCTCATCGAACGCAGATTGTTCACATAGCCGAACATATTGGCGAGCGGCACCATCGCTGTGATGATCTGGGCATTGCCTCGGCTGCCCGTCCCCGCAATATGACCACGCCTGGAATTCAGATCGCCGATGACGCCGCCGAGATATTCCTCCGGTGTTGTAACCTCGACCTTCATGATCGGCTCGAGAAGAATCGAACCGGCCTTGTTGAGCGACTCGCGTGTTGCCATCCGGCCGGCGATCTCGAACGCGATCGCCGAGGAATCGACCTCGTGATAAGCACCATCGACGAGCGACACGCGGATGTCGACCACCGGAAACCCTGCAAGATTGCCGGAAGTCAAAACCGAATTGACGCCCTTTTCGACCCCAGGGATGAATTCCTTCGGCACGGTTCCGCCGACCACCTTGCTCTCAAAAATGAAGCCGGCGCCCTTTTCGTTCGGCGCGACCTCGATTATCACCCGCGCGAACTGGCCCGAGCCGCCGGTCTGCTTCTTATGAGTATAGTCAACCCGAGCGGCGCGTGTGATCGTCTCGCGATATGCCACTTGCGGTGCGCCTACGTTCACTTCCACTTTATGCGTGCGCTTCAGTATGTCGACCTTGATGTCGAGGTGAAGCTCGCCCATTCCCTTGATGATGGTCTGACCGGATTCCTGGTCGGTCGACACTCTGAATGATGGATCTTCGGCCGTGAGTTTCTGCAGGGCCACCGCCATCCGTTCCTGATCGCCCTTCGTCCGGGGTTCGATCGCCATTTCAATGACGGGATCGGGAAAATCCATCTTCTCCAAAATCACCGGTTTGGATGGATCGCAGAGCGTGTCGCCCGTCCGCGTGTCCTTTAATCCGACCAATGCCACGATATCCCCGGCATAAGCTTCGGCAATCTCTTCGCGGGAGTTGGCATGCATGAGCACCATGCGCCCGACCCGTTCCGACCTTTCCCGCGTCGAATTGAGGAGGGCCATGCCTTTCTCAAGTCTGCCCGAATAGATGCGGCAGAACGTAAGCACGCCATACTGATCATCCATCAGCTTGAAGGCGAGCATCGAAAGCGGCTCGTTGTCCGACGCGCGGCGGACGATTTCTGTCCCGGTCTTGACGTCGATCCCCTTGATCGGCGGGCGCTCCAGGGGCGAGGGCAGATAATCGACCACCGCATCCAGCAGTGGCTGCACGCCTTTGTTCTTGAAGGCCGAGCCGCATAGCACCGGAAAGAAGGCGGAGGTGACCACCGCCTTGCGCAGAAGCTTTCTGATCGTCTCGTTGGAGATTTCCTTTCCATTGAGATAATCTTCCGTCGCTTGATCGTCGAGCTCGGCGCAGGCCTCGATCATGTCCTGACGGGCCTGGATGGCGGCCGGCATCAGTTCGGCGGGAATTTCCTCGTCGTGATACTTGGCGCCGAGCGCCTCGTCCTCCCACAGGACGGCCTTCATGCGAACCAGATCGATGATCCCTTTGAAGCTTGCCTCCGAACCGATCGGCAGCTGAATCGGAACGGGCCTCGCTCCGAGCCGGGTTCTGATGTCGGAGATGCACTGCTCGAAGGATGCGCCGGTCTTGTCCATCTTGTTGCAAAACACGATGCGCGGCACGTTGTATTTGTCGCCCTGGCGCCAGACAGTCTCGGTCTGCGGTTCCACGCCCTGATTGGAGTCGAGCACGCACACTGCGCCGTCAAGCACACGGAGGCTGCGCTCCACCTCGATGGTGAAGTCGACATGGCCCGGCGTATCGATGATATTTAGCCGTTTGTTCTGCCAGAAACACGTAGTGGCGGCGGACGTAATCGTAATGCCGCGCTCCTGCTCCTGCTCCATGAAGTCCATGGTCGCGGCGCCATCATGCACTTCGCCCATCTTGTGGCTCTTGCCGGTGTAATAGAGGACGCGCTCTGTCGTGGTCGTTTTGCCGGCATCGATATGGGCCATGATGCCGAAATTGCGGTAGTCTTCGAGTGGGTGAGTGCGGGGCATGCCAGTTCTCCTGCGCGCTACCAGCGATAATGCGAGAAGGCGCGGTTTGCCTCTGCCATGCGATGGGTGTCTTCCCGCTTCTTAACCGCCGTGCCGCGGTTATTGGAGGCATCCAGAAGCTCACCGGAAAGCCGATCCACCATCGTGTTTTCGTTGCGGCCGCGCGCGGCTTGTATAAGCCAGCGAATAGCAAGTGCCTGGCGTCGCTCGGGCCTTACTTCAACGGGAACCTGATAGGTGGCACCCCCGACCCGGCGCGACCGTACCTCTATGGCCGGTGCAACATTGTCGAGTGCCTGGTGGAATACCCCGACCGGCTCCTGCTTCGTTTTCGACTGGACGCGGTCGAGCGCGCCATAGACGATCGACTCGGCGACGGATTTTTTCCCCGCGCCCATCAGATTGTTCATGAATTTCGATATGACGAGATCACCGAATTTGGGATCGGGATTGATCTCTCGCTTCTCGGCGCGGTGTCGTCGGGACATGATACGCTTCTCTTCCTTTATTTCGGGCGTTTGGCGCCGTATTTCGACCGGCGCTGGCGGCGCTTGACCACCCCTTGTGTGTCGAGCACGCCGCGGATGATGTGATAGCGGACCCCCGGCAAATCCTTCACCCGGCCGCCGCGGATCATCACTACAGAATGTTCCTGCAAATTGTGGCCTTCACCCGGGATATAGCTTGTAACTTCGAAGCCATTGGTCAACCTCACCCGCGCGACCTTCCGCAGCGCCGAATTCGGCTTCTTCGGCGTCGTAGTATAAACGCGTGTGCATACCCCGCGCTTTTGCGGGCATGCCTGCATCGCCGGCACCTTGTTTTGCGTAGAGGGAATGGTGCGCGGTTTGCGAATGAGCTGGTTGATTGTTGGCATGAACGGCCCTGCTAAGTCCTTGTTATTACAACGGGCTGATCCCGCTTGAATCCACACGCAATGAAACGCGCTGTCGTGGAAATCCCTTGACAGCGCCAAAAACCAGAGGACTGCCGGAATTTTACCGTCCGGAAGTCGTGTCCAGATCTGTTCAAGCTTGCTTTCCAGCAGCGTTTAGAACCGCTGAGGTTCTACTGCCTGCGCCTGAAAGATGGCGCTGTATACGTGCGGCCTATGGGCCCGTCAACCCCGAAAGCAAGAATATGTCGCAA
>DATFOT010000027.1:0-9554 GCA_035265265.1 Aestuariivirgaceae bacterium
AGACTTAGCAAAGTAGCGGGGTATTGCGAAGCCCAATTGACCGGCAAAGCCTTGCTTGGCCACCGGGTGCTACCTATTATGCCGCGCAATAAATCCCCCGGCGGGGAAAACTTACAAGGAGCAAGCTTTCCATGATGGAGAGTCTCAGGGGTGCGGCCACCGGATGGGTGGCAAAGGTACTGATCGGCCTTCTAGCCCTGAGTTTCGCTGTTTGGGGCATCAACGATGTTTTCCGAGGCTACCGCTCGGACGTGCTGGCTTCGGTTGGTGATTTTCAGATCTCCTCTGAAAATTTTCGCCGGACCTTTGAGCAGCAGCTGCGCCGGGTCTCGCGTCAGTCGGGGCAGTCGATCACGGCCCAGCGCGCCGCTGAGCTGGGGCTCGACCGGCAGATTTTGGGCGAGATGCTGCGCGACGGCGCGCTGCAGCAGCAGGCCTCAAGGTTGAAACTCGCCGTGCCGGATGCCCTCGTGGCGCAAGAGATCGCGAAGAATCCCGCGTTCCAGAACACGCGCGGCGATTTCGACGCAAACCGTTTCAGACAGATCCTCCAGCAGAACGGCTTGAATGAGCAGATGTTCTTGCTGGAGGAGCGGGGCCAAAAACTCCGGCAGGCTGCAGCCGAACCTGTGATTGCCCAGCTGAGGAGCCCCGATACGCTGGTGACGGCTATTTTGCGCCATGCGAACGAGCAGCGTGATGCGCGGTATTTCGTGCTGAACGCCAATGAATCGGAAGTGCCGGTACCGACAGAAGCGGAACTGAAGACCTTCTACGAGGCCCACCCGCAGCTATTCACTGCGCCTGCTTACCGTTCACTGACGCTATTGAAACTCGAGCCTCAAGATCTTTCGCCCGCGATAAGCGTCTCGGAAGAGGACCTCGCCAAAGCCTATGAAGCGCATCGGGCAGATTACGGCACACCCGAAAAGCGCACTATTCAGCAGCTGACTTTTGCAACTCTTGAAGAAGCCAAGGCTGCAAAGCAGCGCATCAACCAGGGCACCGACTTTCTTACGCTCGCCCAAGAGAAGGGCCTGCAGGAGAAGGACATAACGCTCGGAGATCGCAGCCGCGGCGAAATTCCCGATAAGGCGATCGCCGACACGGCATTCGCGCTGGCTCCCGGAACGGTGAGCGAACCTGTCCAAGGGCGGTTGGCGGTCGCACTTCTCCGGGTGACCAAAGTTACGCCTGCAACCGAAAGGCCATTGTCGGAAGTTCGCGCCGACATTCTGGAGAAGTTGAAACTGGAGCGAGCCCGCGACCAAATTCTTGATTTGCACGCGAAAGTTGAAGATGAACGGGCTGGCGGAGCCGGTTTCGACGAGATCGGGAAGTCGCTCAAGATCCCCCTCATCAATATTCCTGCCGTCGATGCGCAAGGCCGTGACAAGGCAGGCAAACCTATTGAAGGCATTCCGGCAAAATCAGAAGTGCTGAAGCTGGCTTTCGAAAGCGACGTCGGTGTCGAGGCCGACCCGATTTCGACAGAGACAGAGGGCCTTGTCTGGGTGGATATCAGAGATGCGGTTGCAGCCACGGTGCGTCCATTTACCGAGGTCAAGGCTGATGTCCAGAACGCCCTCATCGCTCGCAAATTGCGCGAGCAGGTGCTGAAAAAGGCGAGCGATCTCGTCAAAAGGGCGGAAGGTGGTACGCCTCTGGAGACACTGGCACAAGAAGTCGGAACGGAAGTCAAAATGGAGAGTGGACTGAAACGCAACGAGACTACTGCGAATTTCGATAGCGCCGCCGTGTCAGCGCTGTTCCTGGCAGCCGACAACGGGTTTGTCTATGCGCCCGACGCCAGCGGCCGCAGCGCGAAAATCATCCAAGCTTTGCCCCTGAAACAGCCGACTCTCGACAGCAAGTCCAAGGAGGCGGAGGCGGTGCGCAAGGCCTTGAACGAAGGTCTGCAGAACGATCTGCTGGCGACCTATGTGTCTTCAATACAAAAATCGCTGGGCGTCAGCGTCAATGACCAGTTGTGGCGACAGACGATGGGCGTCGGCCCATAGCGTCTGGCTCGGCGGTCCGCGATGCAGTTTAATCCAGACTTCGAGGCGTTTGAATTGCGCTACCGGAACGGCCAGGCGCAAGTGGTCTCGACACGCCTCGTTGCCGATCTGGAAACGCCGGTTTCCGCCATGCTCAAGGTCGCCCGCAATGAGCATTACAGCTTTCTGCTCGAGTCGGTCGAAGGCGGAGCGGTGCGCGGCCGATACTCGATCATCGGCCTGAAGCCCGACCTTATCTGGCGATCGAACGGCAGGCTGGCAGAGATCAACCGGCGGGCGCTTGTCGATCCAAATGATTTTTTCGAGCCGGCACAGGACGATCCCTTGTCCTCGCTCAGAGCGCTCTTGGAGCAATCGCGCATCGACCTTCCGGAGTCGCTGCCGCCCATGGCGGCGGGGGTTTTCGGCTATATGGGCTATGACATGGTGCGGCTGATGGAAGACCTGCCGCATGTCAACCCAGACTCTCTTGGGCTCCCCGATGCGATGCTCATTCGCCCAACGATCATGGCGATCTTTGATTCTATCAAAGATGAGGTCACGGTCGTCACGCCCGTCTATGCCGATGCGGCCGTGAGTGCCAAGGCGGCGTTCGGCAGGGCCTGCGAACGGATCAGCGATGTCGTCGACGCACTCGACAGACCGATGGAACATGAAGTGCGAGAGAATACAAACGTCGTCAACATTCTTGCCGCCGCTTCGAACACCAAGCCCAGCGAATACATGGACATGGTACTCAAGGCAAAGAACTACATCGCCGCGGGCGATATTTTTCAGGTGGTACTCTCGCAGCGCTTCGAAACCAATTTCGAGCTGGCCCCTTTTTCGCTTTATCGTTCGCTCAGGCGTGTGAATCCGTCGCCATTCCTTTATTTTTTGGATTTCGACCGATTTTCGGTCATCGGTTCGAGCCCGGAAATTCTCGTGCGTGTGCGCGACGGCAAAGTTACGGTGCGGCCCATTGCGGGAACACGCCGTCGCGGAGAAACACCCGCCGAGGACAGATCACTTGCCAGCGAACTGCTGGCGGACCCCAAGGAGCGAGCTGAGCATTTGATGCTTCTGGATCTTGGCCGCAATGATGCAGGCCGTGTTTCGGAAATCGGCTCGGTCCGGGTAACCGATCAGTTCATTCTGGAATATTACAGCCAGGTCATGCACATCGTCTCGAATGTCGAAGGAAAGCTCGACGAGAAGTATGATGCGATTGATGCGCTGGTCGCCGGATTTCCCGCCGGCACTGTATCCGGAGCACCGAAGGTGCGCGCGATGCAAATCATCGATGAACTGGAGCGCGAGAAACGCGGGGTGTATGCCGGCTGTGTAGGTTATTTCTCGGCAAATGGCGATATGGACACTTGCATCGTGCTGCGCACTGCGATCGTCAAGGATCGCAAGATGTATGTACAGGCAGGCGCCGGGATCGTGGCCGACAGCGTAGCAGAAAGCGAGCACCAGGAGTGCCTGAGCAAGGCCAAGGCTCTGTTCCGAGCGGCAGAGGAAGCGGCCCGATTCGCCGGGCTTGCGAGGCGAGGACAATAGGTGCAAGGGAAAGTCATGATCGTCCTCATCGACAATTATGACAGCTTTACCTGGAACCTCTACCATTATCTTGGGGAGCTTGGCGCCGAGACGGTGGTGCATCGCAACGACAAGGTCAGCGTCGGTCAGGTGCTGTCGTCGAAGCCCGGGGCGATCGTCCTTTCTCCTGGGCCCTGCACACCCAATGAAGCGGGTATTTGCCTCGACCTGATCAAGGCAGCTTCCGACACCACGCCGATCCTCGGCGTATGCCTAGGACACCAGGCTATCGGCCAGGCATTCGGCGGGAAGGTCGTACGGGCGGACAGACTGATGCATGGAAAGCTTTCCGCGATCATGCACAATGGCGCTGGAATATTCGCCGATGTCCCGAATGAATTTCAGGGAACGCGTTATCATTCACTCGTGGTCGATCCCGACACTCTTCCGGAGTGCCTGGAAATCACGGCGAGATCCGGCGACACTATCATGGGAATGGAGCATAAGAATCGGCGCGTTTACGGCGTGCAGTTTCATCCGGAGAGCATCGCCTCAGAGCACGGTCACAAAATACTAAAGAATTTTCTCTCGCTCGCCGACACGGTCTAGGGGCGGGAGCAATGACGTCGTTCAAGGCGTTGATTGGCAAGGTTGCTGAAGGGAAGTCACTCACCCGCGAGGAATCGAAGGAGGCTTTCGACGTCATGATGTCGGGCGAGGCCACGCCTGCGCAGATCGGCGGGTTTCTCATGGCATTGCGAGTCAAAGGCGAGACCGTGGACGAGATCACCGGCGCCGTGCAAACAATGCGCGAGCGGATGCTGAGAGTAGCAGCGCCCGCCGATGCCATCGATATCGTGGGGACCGGCGGCGATGCTTCGGGCAGCTACAATATTTCTACCGCATCCGCCTTCGTTGCGGCAGGCGCCGGACTGAAGGTCGCCAAGCACGGGAACCGGGCGCTCTCGTCGAGATCAGGAGCGGCGGATACACTGGCAGCCTTGGGCGTAAAGCTGGAAATTACGCCTGAGCGGATAACGCAATGCATCGGTGAAGCCGGGCTTGGTTTCATGTTCGCTCCTGCACATCATTCCGCGATGAAGCATGTGGGGCCCAGCAGAGTAGAACTCGGCACGCGCACCATTTTCAACCTGTTGGGCCCTCTTTCAAATCCAGCCAGTGTAAAACGGCAGATCACCGGGGTATATTCAAAGGCCTGGCTGGAACCGCTGGCCCATGTTCTCAAGAATCTCGGAACAGACCGTGCATGGGTTGCTCATGGCAGCGGGGGCCTTGATGAAATCACTGCGGCGGGGATTACCTGGATAGCAGAGCTCCGGGACGGCGAGGTCAGAGCATTCGAGCTGACCCCCGAGGATGCGGGCGTCCAGCGCGGTACGCTGGATGAGCTGCGTGGAGGGGAGGCCCAGCAAAATGCCGAAGCACTTCTCGGCATTCTGGATGGCGCCGTGAATGGCTTCCGCAATGCAGTTCTCATGACGACTGCAGCGGCCCTGCTCGTCGCCGGAGAAGCGCCTACAATGAAGGAGGGAGCGCAGATGGCCGCGGAGAGCATAGCGTCCAGACGGGCACGCGGCGTACTCGACAAATTGATCGCGGTATCCAATGGCTGATCGCAATGGCAAACGTGCTCGATAGAATCACCGCCTATAAGCGCGAGGAAATAGCCCGATCCAAATCGGCGATCAGCCAAGCACTTCTCGATCGAGAAGCCCTCGAGGCCCCGGCTGTCAGACCGTTCAAAGAGGCGCTGGAGAAGCGGACAGCTCAGGGCGAATGGGCGCTGATTGCAGAAATCAAGAAGGCGAGCCCCTCCAGGGGAGTGATCCGCGAAGATTTCAATCCACCTGGTCTGGCTATGGCCTATGAGGCGGGAGGCGCCACATGCCTCTCGGTGCTCACCGATGCTCCATCCTTCCAAGGCGCCGCGGAATATCTCTTGGCGGCTCGAAGCGTAACGAGCCTGCCAGCCTTGAGGAAAGACTTTATGCTGGATCCCTACCAGGTTGCCGAGGCGCGGCTGTGGGGTGCCGATTGCATCCTGCTCATCATGGCCATGGTCGATGATGCAGTGGCACGGGAATTGGAAGAAGAAGCCAGGGATTGGGGTATGGACGTTCTCGTCGAAGTCCACGACGAGCCGGAGCTGGAGCGTGCGTTAAAACTTAGAACACGGCTCATCGGCATCAACAATCGGGATTTGCGCACGTTCGAGACGAAGCTCGATACAACGGAGCGCCTGGCGCGCCTCGTGCCCCCCGGTTACCTTCTTGTTGCTGAGAGCGGGTTATCAACGGCGAGCGATCTCGCGCGTTTGGCAAAAGCTGGTGTGAACGCATTCCTGATCGGCGAAGGGCTGATGCGGCAGAAGGACGTGGCGGCGGCAACGCGAGCTATTCTCAATCGCACAGAAGCTGCCGCAGGATAAGCCCATGTCGAAATCCACTCTTTCGCATATCGACGAAAAGGGCCAGGCGCGGATGGTGGATATTTCCGAGAAGGGTACGACTTCGCGCATGGCAGTTGCGAATGCATGCATCAGAATGCGGCCAGAAACGCTTGCGGTGATACTGACCGGAGGTGCTGCAAAAGGTGATGTGCTTGCGGTGGCGCGAATTGCTGGCATCATGGCAGCCAAGCGGACACATGAGCTGATCCCGCTGTGCCATCCTTTAGCAATCAGTGCCGCGAGTATTGAATTTGCGCCAGACGAGACGGCTTCTCAGATCGTTATTGAGGCAACGGTTCGCGTCACAGGAAAGACCGGGGTTGAAATGGAGGCCCTGGTAGCGGCTTCGGTTGCTGCGCTGACGATTTACGACATGTGCAAAGCCATCGATCGGGAAATGCTGATTACGGAAGTCGGTCTGGCGGAAAAGACGGGGGGGAAATCCGGTCCGTTCAGGCGCGAGCGGAGCTGATACCAATGGCGTTGATGCCGGTCGACGAAGCCAAGGCGTTTGTCCTTGCCGGCGTTAAACCGGCCGGCATAGAGAAAGTGGCTCTCGAGGCGGCGCATGGCCGAGTGCTGGCGCTGGATTTGCATGCAAGGCATGACCAGCCCCCGTTTGCGGCGTCTGCCATGGACGGCTATGCGGTCAATTCGAAGGGCGTATCATCGGGGTCGCAATTCCGGCTGATCGGCACGGCCGCCGCCGGTCATCCTTTCCGCGGAAGGGTGGAGAAGGGCCAAGCTGTCAGGATCTTTACCGGCGCGGTGGTCCCGCCAGGTGCCGATGCAGTCCTGATCCAGGAAAACACATCCGTCGAAGCAGGATTTGTTACTTCCACCGCAGCTGTCGAAAAAGGGCGACATGTGCGGCCACGCGGATTGGACTTTTCCAAAGGCCAGCTCCTGCTCAAGGCGGGCCAGCGCCTGTCGTCCCGCGATATCGGACTTGCGGCCGCCATGAACCACGCATCGCTTCGGGTGCGCCAGCGTCCAATCGCAGCTATTTTAGGAACAGGGGACGAGCTCGTTTCCCCCGGCCGGCGCCTGCGTGAAGGTCAAATCGCCAGCTCCAACAACCCTGCTCTTGTAGCTTTTGTGCGCTGGGCAGGGGGAGATGCCATTGACCTTGGGAACGTTCCGGATGACCAGCAGCGCATTAGGATGGCCATCCGCCGCGCCGATTCGGCCGACATACTCGTCATCACGGGGGGCGCCTCGGTCGGCGACCATGATCTGGTAAAAGCATCTCTCGAGGCTGAAGGAACCAAACTTGCTTTCTGGAAAATCGCAATGCGACCCGGCAAGCCGCTGATGTTTGCGAGAAACCGTGGCCTGCGCATCCTTGGTCTGCCTGGCAATCCAGTTTCATCGCTCATATGTGCACGAATTTTCCTCAAGCCTTTAATCGACCGGTTTCTCGGCAGTCCGGAGCCGGATATTCCTCTGAATGCCACGCTCGCTCTGCCGATGGCAGCCAATGACCAGCGACAGGAATATGCCCGAGGTCGACTCGATCATGGGAAAGACGGGGGGCTGATTGCGACACCCTATGTCACCCAGGACAGTTCCATGTTGCGCCTGTTGGCCTATGCGAACTGCCTGATTATCCGGCCGCCCTTTGCGGAGCCATCGCCTGCGGGTGCGCAGGTGCCCGTGTTACCAATTGAGTTCTAACCTTCCAATTGCCTCATCCTTGGAACTTTGAAGCCCTTTCGGGAGTTTGGAAGGGCGGCCAAAGCCATGCTTTATACCGCGTTCTGCGTTCCAACAGTGTTAAGGGCATCACGTGCGCAGAAGTATCCTGGAATCGAATGGCATTGGAGGTAGCGAGGGGAGCCGCGCAAGTCTGAATGTTCCAGTGATCGACAAGGAGGCGTTGCAGAGCCGCCGGCCGCACAGGGTTTCCCCCTTGGCCGCCATTGTCCAGCGGTTTGCCTTGTCTTTCATCGCCGTCGCGCTTCTCGGCATTGTTCTTTATCAAACGAGATCGCTGATGGTTCCGATCGTTGCCGCAATCGTGGTCGGCATGACCATCGGACCCTACACCGACTATGCGGAACGATACGGCATACCTCCCGCGGCGATCTATGGCGCAATTTTGCTGGCGGCTTGCCTCATTCCCTATTTGACGATCATCTCTTTGAGCGGACCGGTATCAAGCTGGATCGCCCGCGCTCCGGAAGTAGGAGCGCTGCTCGAGGGGAAGTTGAGGGTTTTCGAGCGACCATTCGCGGCTTGGCGGGAAATCAAAGACGCTTTGCAGAAATTGAGCGGCGCCGAGGGTCCTGAGATACATGTCGCGACTACCCTCAACGACTTCGTGACCACACTTATGGCTTTCCTCACGCCTGCGCTGGGACAGCTGCTGGTGTTCATCGGCGCGCTGATCTTTTTTCTCACTGGCCGCCGCCAACTCAAGCAAAGGCTCACCTTGTCGTTTGCCGACCGCAGAGCGCGTCTCACGACGCTCAAGGTCATATCGGACATCGAGGGTAGCCTGACGAGCTATCTCACGACGTCAACGCTCATCAATCTGGGTGTGGGTATTGCTACCGGAATTGCGGCCGCGGCGGTGGGAGTCGCAAACCCAGTGATGTGGGGGATCACGGCCTTCGTGTGCAACTTCATTCCCTATGCCGGTCCAATGGCGTTGATGATAATTTTCGTTTTCGTCGGGTTGCTGACGTTCAACGACGTGTGGACCGCGCTGGTCCTGCCACTGCTCTATTTGCTTTTTGTCTCGGTAGAGACTCAGTTCGTCACGCCAACGGTCATGAGCCGGCGACTCGAGATGAATTCCTTCCTGGTCTTCGTCGGGCTCGTGTTCTGGTCATGGATGTGGGGCTTGGCAGGTGCCTTCCTGGCGGTACCCCTGCTCATCGCCGGCAGTGCGGTAATCAGACACCTGCAGCCGAGCAAGGGCACAGAGGGTCTCCCGTAGCAGGCAAGTCCGTCATTCGCGCCCCCGGATTTAATCTGGCCATCTCCCGCAAGCGGAAAATTGCGGGTCAAGCCTGCGAATGACGAAGATGAAATGGAGGGACGGAAAACTTTCCTCTTGACAGCATTCCTATGTGTGTGTATATGGTCAGCATCTGCTCCGTAAAGGAGGCGGTCATCGCGAAGCCTCACCTCTTCTTGTTGATACGTGGAGCAGCTGCCGTCTGTCCCAGGGTCCCCGAGGCACCTTGGCAGGTACGGATGGCGGTGGGAGCGCTGTCGGGCCTCCGCATATCCGCCTTCGTGCAAACGAGGGCACCAGTCCCACTCAGTTAATTCTCGAAATTAATGGAAGTGGGCACCAGTCCTACTCTTTGAAGTAGGCACCTAGGAGGGCCAGCCTCCCACCTCTCCTTCACCCGGAGGGCGAAAAGCCCGACCGGGGATTTTCGGATTCCAATTGCCATGGGCAAGCTGCAACTCTCGTCACCCCGACGAATGTCGGGGTCCAGCTTGTAGCGTGGAAGCATAAAGCTGGATTCCGGCGTTCGCCGGAATGACGATGAACGAGATGAGGAGATGCGCGGGTCTTCGCCCGC
>DATFOT010000028.1:0-2300 GCA_035265265.1 Aestuariivirgaceae bacterium
CCCTTGTCGGCGAACTCGCCCATGGTCACCCGGCGTTTCTTGCCGTCCGATTGGCGGCGGTAGAGCAGGGCCCAGGTCTTGGAGCCTGCGGGAGTTACCCTTAACGTTAAGCCCTTCTGGGCGGGGTCGGTGAAGTCGGACCGCTTCCTGACCTGGAGGCTCTCGATGCTGCGGGTAGTCCATTTGAATGGCCTGCACTCGATCATGCTCCACCTGAAATCGCCTCTGGGGTTCCGCTGGGGTTCCAGAGGAACGAAACTGTGTGAAACAATCTGAGAACCCTTGCAACCCTGTTGATGGCCTAACAGGGCTAATCCACACGTTCAGGAAGTCTCAAGCGGTTTCACTAGGTAACTTATACAATTGAGTTACCGGCAGCGGCTCGCCGCCTTCGAAGCTGCCGCCTAACCCGCTACGTTGCGCCAAACCCCGCCCGGAGAACCGCACCAGCGAATTTGGCCGCCTTGACCTTAACGTCAGCAGCGGTCATGCCTGGCTTGTAAATACTCGATCCCACGCCGAAACCTGCCAAGGGGGAGCCACGGAAGGCGCCTATCGCATCTGGCGTGACGCCGCCGACGAGCACGAGCACGCTTGTTTTCGGCAGCACCGCCGCCACAGCCCGGATAATTGGCATGGTAAAAAGCTCACCTGGGAATATCTTGAGCACGTCGGCACCTGCAGCCAGCGCCGCGAACGCCTCGCTGGGCGTCATGATGCCGGGCGCGCTCACGAGCCCCCGTGTTTTGGTCTTCCGGATCACCTGCGGATTCATGTTGGGCGACACGATGATGCGTCCGCCCGACTCTACCACTTGATCGACCTCGGCCTCGCTCAGCACCGTTCCCGCTCCGACGACGGCCCGTCCCGCCAACCCATCGGCAACCTGCCTTATGCTCGTGAGTGGGTCCGGGGAGTTCAGCGGTATCTCGATTACGCGGATGCCGCTCTCAAGCACGGCCTCCGCGATAGCCATTGCTTCGGTCGGCTTGACCCCGCGCAATATGGCTATGACGGGCATTTGTCGGAACGCGTCCTCGAAATTCATCTAAAGCCACTCCGGAACAAGACGCAGCATTCCCGCCGTAAAACACACTTGCGGTGAAACGATCACCGCTTCGACATCCTCGCGTTTCAGGGCTTCCGCATAGTTCTGCGCCAGCACGGTGTCCGCCACCAAAGTTACTCTCTGCGGCCGGCCGGCAGGGCCAAGCGCGCTCCTGACCTCATGGCCAATGAGCAAGCCCGATAAAAAGGGCCCGACCTCGCCGCCCTCCATCTTGGCATCGAGTACCGACGTCCGCGCCTCAAACGCTTGATGAAGCAGCCCGCCCGCACGCGCTGTCGCCGCCAGCCCACGGGAAAATCCGCTGCTTTCCTCTGGTTCCTTACCCAACAGCCTCAGCACGGAATTATCGCGCAGCAGCCCGTAGAACTCGCCCGTCATATAGGTTCGAAATTCGGTGACTTGTCCTTTTGCAATTCGCGCCCACTTGCAATGGGTACCAGGCAGAACCGCCACGCCGCTCACAAGGCCGGTGCCGACGATCTTCGTTTCTTCGCCGCGAATGACATCGGCAACGCCCTCGGCATGCCAGATGAGCCCGGGCACGATGCCAGCCGCACGCGCAGGCGAAATGCTCACCTGTTGAATACCGGCTTTGATCTCAGCCATCGATGCTGGACAGGCGACATAAGGCACCTCTTTCCAGCCGTTGCGGCTGCCGATCATCCCGCCCATCAGTACCGGCACGCGTGGAAACGCCTCGAGCCATTCTCCACATCGGGCTGCAAGGATTTTGCTGAAATCGCTTGCCCCCGCCGATGATATTCCCTCATCGGATGATACCGTTGCGAGCAGGCTCCCGTCTATTCCGACGAGATAAGCCCGAAAGCGCGTAGTTCCCCAGTCGACAGCGATGACTTGAGGCTGCCCCTTCTTCTCATTTGCTTCCCTCATCATGCCCAGCCGCCGTCGACCACATAATGCTGCGCCGTGCACGCGCCCGCCTCATCGGAGGCGAGAAACACCGTGAACCTGGCAATGTCGTCCGGCACGAGCTTTCGCTTGAGGCACTGCTGCGTCATGATTCTCTCCTCACCCTCAGGCGTCAGCCATCGCTCGATCTGCCGCGTTGTCATGATCCATCCGGGCGCAACGGCATTGACCCTAATATTGAACGGACCGTAATCGCGCGCGAGCGAACGCGTGAGGCCGATGACCGCTGACTTTGCTGCGGTGTAAATCGCCATTCCGCCGCCGCCGATCATCCACGAAATCGATCCCATATTCACGATGC
>DATFOT010000029.1:0-3858 GCA_035265265.1 Aestuariivirgaceae bacterium
CCTATGTCACGCGTCTTTTCCGGCTCGCTTTCCTCATGCCCGAAATCATCGCCGCCATCCTTGACGGACGACATCCACCAGAGCTCACCGTCCGCAGACTCCTGGATGACACGCGGCTGCCGCTCGACTGGACTGAGCAGAAAGCAAGGCTGGGATTTTCCTGACCCGAAACAGCGACTACGTGACTCTCTCTCGTTGTCCGTCCGACTCCCTCACCACGAATCCGCCACCCGTGCCGGAGACGTCCGTACCACCGGCGTCGCCACTGGGAGACTTCGCGCAAAAAACGAGGCCGAATCCACAGCGAAATGTCTCTGTCAAACCGCGGTGATTCCAGCGACACTGCAAGCCACGGAAATGTTGATTAAACTAGGCGAGCCCAGGAAGAGAATAACTCAGCATTATTAATCGTTTAATTCGTGGCGGAGAGAGAGGGATTCGAACCCTCGATACGGTTTCCCGTATACACGCGTTCCAGGCGTGCGCCTTAAACCACTCGGCCATCTCTCCTCGTGCAGCGGGTGCAAGAGCTCCGCCCGCGGGTAAAAAAGCGAGGCGCTTTTAGCATGAATTTGCGATAAAGCGAGCTTCAATAGACGACGACGGACCGGATCGACTCCCCCCGACGCATGAGGTCGAATGCGCGGTTGATCTCCTCCAGCTTCAGCCGGTGGGTGATCATGGGATCGATCTCGATCATGCCGTCCATGTACCAATCGACGATGCGCGGAACATCGGTGCGGCCGCGAGCGCCGCCGAAGGCGGTGCCGCGCCAGACGCGGCCGGTGACGAGCTGGAAGGGCCGTGTCGCGATCTCCTGCCCCGCGCCGGCGACGCCGATGATCACCGATTGGCCCCAGCCCTTGTGGCAGGCTTCGAGCGCGGCACGCATGATTTTCACATTGCCGATGCACTCGAAGGTGTAATCGGCGCCGCCGCCGGTCAGTTCGACGAGATGAGCGACGAGATCACCCGCCACATTGGCCGGGTTGACGAAATGCGTCATGCCGAAGCGGCGGCCCCATTCCTCGCGCGCCGGGTTCAGATCGACGCCGACGATCATCCTTGCCCCGACAAGGCGAAGGCCCTGGACGACATTAAGGCCGATGCCGCCCAAACCGAAAACAATGGCGGCCGACCCCGGCTCGACCTTGGCGGTGTTGACGACGGCGCCGATGCCGGTGGTGACACCGCAGCCAACATAGAACACCTTGTCAAAAGGCGCGTCGGCGCGGATCTTCGCCAGGGCGATCTCGGGCATCACGGTGAAATTGGAAAAGGTCGAGCAGCCCATGTAGTGATGCACCATGCGGCCGTTATAGGAAAAACGGCTGGTACCGTCGGGCATCACGCCCTTGCCCTGAGTGGTGCGGATTTTCTGGCAGAGATTGGTCTTGGGATTGAGGCAGTATTCACACTCGCGACACTCGGGCGTGTAAAGCGGGATGACATGATCGTCCCGTTTCAGAGAGGTGACGCCCTCGCCCAGTTCGCGGACTATCCCGGCGCCCTCATGGCCCATGATGGCCGGAAACAGACCTTCGGGATCCGCCCCGGAGATGGTGAACTCATCGGTGTGGCAGATGCCGCTCGCCTTGATCTCGACCAGCACCTCGCCCGGTTTCGGCCCCTCGAGGTCGAGTTCGACGATTTCCAGGGGCCTGGCTTTCTCGAAGGCGACTGCAGCGCGGGTTTTCATGGATGATGATCCAGGGATCGAGGGCCGGGAGCCGCACTATAGTTGCAGGCCGCGACGGTTCAAGCACCGGCTCACCGAAGTTTGAGCGCAAGTGACTTGCGCTTGCCGCCTCGGGACCCAACATTGGCGGGAACCAGAGGAATCCCGATCCCATGTTCTTCAACCGCAAAAAACTCTCCATGCCGACGGCGGAAACGGCGCTTCCCGGCAGGGCGACACCCATACCGACGGCGGATAAGCATTTCGTCAACGGGCGCAAGCTCAAGGGCTCCTATCCGGAGGGGAGCGAAACCGCCTATTTCGCGCTCGGCTGCTATTGGGGTGCGGAGAAAGCGTTCTGGAACCTGCCCGGCGTGTGGGTCACGGCAGTCGGCAGCATCGGCGGGATGACGCCCAATCCAACCTATGAGGAGGTATGCACCGGACTGACCGGCCATGCCGAGGCGGTGAAGGTCGTCTTCGATCCGCGCAAGATTTCCTACGACGCGCTGCTCAAGGTGTTCTGGGAGGCCCACGACCCGACGCAGGGCATGCGCCAGGGCAACGACATCGGCACCAGCTACCGCTCGGCCATCTATTGGACGAGCGAAGAACAGCGACAGGCCGCGGAAGCCTCCCGCGATACCTATCAGGCCGCGCTCAAGGCGCGGGGGCTCGGCGAAATCACGACCGAGATCGCGGGCGCGGGGGAATTCTACTATGCGGAGGATTACCATCAGCAATATCTCGCCAAGAACCCGTTCGGCTATTGCGGGCTCGGCGGCACCGGCGTCGCGTGCGAGATCAGCACAGGCGTAATGGCGCAGCCTTGAGGCTCTCAAGGGTGAAACGGCCTCACTGCCTTTCGCGGGCGGTGCATCTTCTCTATGTTGAAGTTCGGGGGCTGCCGCCAGTGAGGTGACGCCCATGCGTGTTCGCTACGCCTTCTTGCTTCTTTCCCTCCTCAATTTGCCAGCCCAGGCTGCCGATTCCAAAGTCATCGATGCCGATGCCGGATTTCCGGAAGGCCCGCTGGTGAAAGATGGCACGCTCTATTATGCGCAATACGGCGCCCACAAGATAAACCGGTGGGACGGTGCGGCGAGCACCGTTCTGTGGAGCAAGGATGGGTGCGGACCTTCAGCCGTGATCGCGATGGGCGCGGGTTTCGCAGTGACCTGCTATGATTCGGGAGAGATGGTGCGCATCTCGGCTACCGGCGAAACGATCGACGCACAGGCAAAGGACAGTTCGGGTGCAGCGCTCGTCGGGCCCAATGACGGCACGCCCGACGGAAAGGGCGGTATTTATTTCACGACGTCAGGCCCATGGGAACCGGCGCCGATCATGGGGCGCGTGCTGCACATGGCGCCCGATGGAACGATCCGCGAGGTCGCCAATGATCTGCACTATGCCAATGGCGTGGCGCTGGGACCCGATGGCTTAAGACTTTATGTGAACGAGTCGGAGGCCGGGCGCGTCATCAGCTTCAAGGTGGAGGCCGACGGCACGCTTACGGACCGCCGATTGTTCGTGCGGCTCAGCGCTCTCGATGAGCCTCCAGATGCCTATCCCGACGGGATCAAATTCGGCCCTGACGGAAATCTCTACATCGGCCTCTATAGCGCGGGCAGGATCGTCGTCGCCGACAAAGACGGAAAACTCGTCCGCAAGATCGAGGTGCCTTCTGCGGCCGCGCCCAATCTCACCTTCAGCGCAGATGGCAAGACCATCTACATCACCGCCGTCGACGATAAATCGGCAGCGCCCTACAAGGGCAAGGTCTATGCGATCGGAAACGAGTAGACGGGCAACGAAGTGCCACACTCCCCTATCGCCATTCCGGCGGACACCGATCCAGCTTCACCGACCGCGTCATGGCGGGACCCCACCAAAGGAGTATTTCTTTCCCTCCCCCTTGTGGGGAGGGATGTCTGAGCGAAGCGAGGACAGGGTGGGGTCTTTGCGAAGGTTGCACCCCACCCCTGCCCCTCCCCGCAAGGGGGAGGGGAATTATTTCCTCTTGACAGTATTCCTATTAGAGAGTAGTCATTCTTCACCCTGCTCCGTGAAGGAGGCGCTGTCCGGATGACGCCTTGAGTGTGGAGAAAGGGCCGGTGCCTGTAGGCAAGCCGTGGACTGGCTGCCGTTGACCAGGGGTTGAGTGCTAGGCCGGCGCG
>DATFOT010000030.1:0-4717 GCA_035265265.1 Aestuariivirgaceae bacterium
TCGCGCGATCGATAATACCGGAAGATCGGCATCTGCTTCTGCCGTAGACTCTGCAAGGCGCAATCCGCTACTCGCCCTCGGGCTTGCAGCGGGAGCGGGGTGGTTGTTACTGGGCGCCCGCCAATCCGCACTTCGTGCCTCGAGGCGCGCTCGCACCAATCAACACAAGAAGATGAAGGAGATAGGCCATGGCAATGGAAACCGTTGACGTCACATCTGCGGAGGGCAGCGGGAAATCCCGGCGCAAACGCGCTGCGCGCGGCAAAACCGCCCGCCGCCGGTCCACCGGCAAGCGCCGCAGCTCGAACGCCAATCTGAGGAGTTCAAGCGATCAAGCGCTGCGTCAGGGCAGGCGCGCGATCGACAAGGCCTATGACTGGGCGGACGAAGCTTCAGATATGGTTCCCCGTTTAAGGGATCTGCGTCTGCCTCGTCGGAGCGACTTCAGCGCGATCAGAGAGGCCAATCCCCTGCTTCTGGGTGCGGTTGGGCTGGGCCTCGGCATCGTTCTGGCTTCGTTGATGCCAAACCGGTTCTCCGCTCGGGCAATCGGCCGGTTCACTTCCGGCTCATCCCGCTCGTCGCGTCGCAGCCGGCGCTAAGGCGCGGGACAAGTCCGCGCATTACGCGCGTAGCATACAACGTCATGGCCGGGCTCGACCCGGCCATTTCCTTGCGCATTTCAGGAGCATATCACCGGTCAAGGCTCGGTGATGACTGCCTGCTACGGCCGGTCGAGCACAACAATATAGTGCCCTGACAATTCCGGGGTGTGGCTGAGCGCCAGCAGCAGTTCCGGCCGGAAGAGCCGGTCCTGCTCGTTACCGCGCTCGCCTGGAAAATAGAATTGTGTCGTAAGATGCGTCCCCGTCGACTCCTGGAACTTCACGTGAAAGTGCCGGGTTCGGCCGGGATAGCGGCCGGGGATGATCGTTGCGAAGCGATAACTCCCATCACTCGCGGTAAACTGGTGCCCCCGACAGCGGTAACCCTCATTATCATAGGCGCCGTTGTCGTCAGCATGCCACAGGTCGACGAGCACGCGTGCCTGCGGCACACAAGAGCGGCTGACGACAAGGCCGGTGAGCAGAATGGGTGTGCCGCCCATGCCGGGTTCCCTGAGGTCGGCGCGCTCCGGTGATTTGGGCGTGTAGTAAGGTCCTTCCGTTTCCGCTTGGGTCGGCTCGCCATGATCATCGCACGCTGCCGTTGGCGCAAGGGCTTTCGCGGCGATTGCGCCATTCGAAAAACCGGGGAACAGCCCGATGAGTCCGCTGGCGGCCATGCCTTTCAGCAGGCGACGGCGTGGATGATCCTTGAAATCGCGCATTGTGTCAGTCTCACCTCTGGCTCTGGTGACGCGGGAACGAAACACGCGAGTGGTTTGTTCCCGTGCTGGCGGGGGGTTCTTGCGCCGATTGGGCGCAATGCGAGGGATTGCAGCCATGTTCACAAACACCCCGGCGTTCAGCAGCTTCTCCGTCGATGATATGGCGAAGGCAAAGCAATTCTACGGCGAGACACTGGGGCTGGAGGTCACTGAAATACCAGAAGGCCTCGAGCTGCACCTCTCCGGGGGCGCGCGAGTCTTCATCTATCAATCGGACGACTACCATGCGCCCGAACACACCATCCTCAATTTTGTGGTCGACGACATCGAGCGCGCCGTGAGCGACCTTGCGAAAAGCGGCGTTCGCATGGAGCAGTATGATCTGCCCGGCATGAAGACCGACAACAAAGGCATATTCAGGGGACGTTCGGGCCCCAAAGCGATTGCCTGGTTCAAGGACCCGGCCGATCATATCCTCTCCGTGCTGCAGGAAAAGTGAACCGTTTCGCATGATGGCCGGGACTTGATCCCGGCCATCTGAATGCTGTGGAGGAAGAAAGCGGCGCGACGATTGGGCGCCTACCGCGTTGAGCGTGCGGTGCTCGAACCCGGGCTGCTGCGTGTCGCGCTGGTGCTCGCTGCTGTTTCGCTTCCCTGCTGCTGGACGCGAAGATTATTCTGCACATGGCGCACGCCCGAGACATTGTCGGCGAGATCTTCCGCCCGGCGCTTGTCCTCTCGGCTGTTGACCGTGCCGTCGAGCGTCACTTCACCGCCGCTCACGGCAACCGTGATATTGCTCGCATCGAGCATCCAGTCATCCGTCAGTCGATCATGGATGTCCTCGCGAATGCGGTCGTCCGAACGCGTATACCCGCGCGGGCCTTTGCCGTAATGACCGCCGCGCGCATGATCCATCCGCCGGCGACGCTCCGCCTCTTCATCGCCCATCCATGACGATACTTCATCGCTTGCGCGGTCCCACCAGCTGCGCTGGTTCTCGCGGCCACCGCGATACCCGGTATCAGCTCCGCCGGGCGCCCAGCCCTCGCCCTCTCCCTCGCTGCCGCCCCGCCAGGTTTCGCCGCCATATCCGCCGCCGTAGCCGCGGTTGCGATTATACTCCCCGAAGAAGCCGCCGCCGCCGTAACCCTGACCGAAGCCGCCTTCGCCGTATCTGCCGTAACCCTGACCATAGCCGCCTTCGCCAAATCGTCTGTCATAATCCTGGCCTTGGCCAAGGCGGTCGTAGTCTGCCTGCGACTCGGGTCTCTCATAATAAGGCCGAGGCCGTCCCTGGTTTCCGCTCCATCCGCTTCGCCCATGGCCTTGCCAGCCATGTCGATTGCGATCGTCGTGCCATCGGCGTCGTTCATCGTCTCTCCAGCGATCGTCCACCATTGTGCTCTCCTTTCCTCGGAATATCCTTTAAGCCGTTCATAACGGCGCTCTCAAAAAAACGTCCGCAAGCGAAGCCGGTTCCTCCCCGCCCGCGGCACCTCCTATCCCCCGGTAAGGTCCTGGAGTATTTCGAACGGGCAGCGGAACTTCTCGAAAATGAGTTTGTTCAATTGAGGCAGGCACTAGCTGAAGCCCTCTCGATCTCCTCACTTGTTCGATCGAGGGGGCTTTCGCTTGAGGAAAACAGAACCGAAAGCTTTCAGGCTCCTTTGTTAACCATCCAGGGATTTACAGCGGGAGTGCGCGAAACTTTTTCGCCATTCTCGGGCTTGGTACGACGGCGAACGAGGAGTAACGCCCATGCTGCAAAACGCGATACGCGCTGCCGTTTTGGCGGCTTCATTGCTGATCCCCGTGCAGGGCACGGCCTTTGCCCACCAAGATGTAGTATTTCTCCAATTCGAGTTCGGCGAATACCGCTACCCCGAGCCCGCCTGGGCCGCCGGCGGTATTAGCTGCAAGGGCGGATGGCGCATCGTCGACAAGCGTGGCTTCCACGACGTGGCTCCGATAGAATGCCACGGCCGGACCTTCACCTATTCAGCCTGGTGGCGCGACGAAGTATTTAAGGTCTATGTCGACTCTGCGTCCGGCCGCATTCTCGGCGTAGGTCCTTCATAGTCTCTAGGTCTCGCTCGCCTCGAAAAAGCGCATGAGCTTGGATTCTGCCGCGCTCATCCAGGCGCGCGTCCGTGAATTGTTCATCGTGGAAAGCTCGCCGCATTCGAACTTCTCGATGATCCGTGGATGGATGTAGCTTTTCCGCACAACCGCCGGCGTATTTGCCAGCTCCGCGCTGATCGCGCGCGCCACCTCGGCCACCGCGCGGCGGCGTGCCGTCGGAGCCTTGATGTCACCGAGCTGTGACAGATGATCGAGCGCCGCTGCCGAGGCATAAAAAGTGCGGAAGTCCTTTGCTGTGACCGGCTTCCCCGCAATCTCGGCCAGATAGGCATTTAGATCGGACGCGGTCATCGGCCGAAAGCCCTGCTCCGTTTGCAGTTTGAACAGTCTGGATCCGCGAATGGAGCGAAGCTCGGCGAGTGCTTCGGCCAAGGCCGCATCGTTGTGAATTTTTTCGATCAGTTTTCCACCTTTCCCGCGAAATCTCAGCAGGAAATCGGCACCATCGACTTTGACATGCTGTTTCAGCAGCGTGGCCACGCCCCTGCCGCCCTCGTCTCCGGCATAGCTTTCGTGGCCGGCGCGGAGATGAAGAAGATCGACAAGGCGCGTGGCCGCGGCGAGCGGCAGGCGAGCACCATCCTTCTTAAGATCCTCCTCGACTGCCGGGCGCAGGTTTGAAATGGCTTGCCCGAGCTGCGTAAGCCGAACGGCCTTTGCCGCCGCGCGCACATCCTCCCATGCGCTGTGATAGATATATTGCAGGCGGCCGGCGTCGTCGCGGCCCACTGCCTGCAGATGCGCATCGGGGTCTTGGGCGATGCGCACCTCGGCCCATGCCGGGGGTATGGCCAGGGCAATGATACGATTGCGGTCCCGCCGCCCCACAGGCCGCTTTCCGTCTCGGAAATAGGCAAATTTGTCGTCCTCGGCAATCCGCTCGATTGTCAGTTCGCTGGCATCGATCCGGCGGAGTCCCAATTCATCGATGACCTTCTGCTCGACGTCGCCAATGGCAATCGCGGCCGGCATTGATGCCTCCATTATCGCGGAACCTGAAAACGCGGCAGCGGACCATGGAGTTCCACCCTGCCCCGAACCTCCGACCCGAATGGCTGATTTCTGACTATTCCTTAACTGCGCCCGTCAGCGACGAGACATAGTGCTCGACGAAGAAGGAGTAAAAGATCGCCACCGGCAGGGAGCCGAGCAGCGCACCTGCCATCAACGATCCCCAGTGATACACATCGCCTTCGACGAGCTGCGTCAGAACGCCGACCGGCACCGTTTTTTGTTCGGTGG
>DATFOT010000031.1:0-3700 GCA_035265265.1 Aestuariivirgaceae bacterium
TGGCGGCCGTACCCGCGCGCACCACCGAATACCCCGACATTATCGTCATCCAGCATGAATCGATCTTTGATCCCCGCATTTTCGGACTCCCGATCGAGCCCGCTGTCGAAGCGTTTCTGTCCCCAAAGAATGGCCTCCATGGCATCCTCAACGTCGACATTTTCGGCGGCGGTTCGTGGCAATCCGAATTCAGCCTGTTGACCGGTCTTTCCAGTGCAAGCTTCGGTTCAAATGCCTATCACCTCTTCAAGCAGGGCGCGGGCCGGTTTCACAACAGCCTTCCCCATGCGTTGGCTGCGCTCGGCTACAGGACCATGCTCACGTCGAGCTGTCGTCGCAATTTTCTCGACTACGATGAGTTTTATCGTTCGATTGGCATCAGCGAACGCATCTTTGCGGACGACTTCCCTCCGCCGTTCGACATCAGCCAGTTCGAGACGACAAATTCCGATGCCATTTTTCTGAAAGCCGCGTTCGCGGCCCATACGAAGGGTATTGCTGACGTCCCGGCGCCCCGATTTCTGTATGCACTTACCAACTTCAATCATGGCCCCCACAACCGAAGGCTGGCAGCTCCCGGACAGTTCGAGAAGGAACGTGCCTTTGCCGCATCAAGCCTTCCCGATGCGCAATATGCCGAGTACTACGCAAGGCTTGCGGAGACGGCCGCAACCTGGGAAAGGCTCAAGCTTGAGCTGGCAACGAATTTTCCCAAGCGTCCTGTTCTCATCGTGCACTACGGGGACCATCAGCCCGTATTGGCGAAGCGAATCGATCGGCAACTCAAGCTCCCCGACGATCCGCGGCGCGCGTTCCGCACATTTTATGCGATGGAGGCGCTGAACATCTTCCCTGACCGCCCCGCTTCCGGACCAGGGGCGGACCTGGATATTGCTTTTCTTGGCACCGTCGCGCTGCAGCAAGCGGGCCTGCCGCTCGATCCGATATTTGCCACCCGCGCCAGCTTGCTCGAGCATTGCCGGGAAACCTACTTTGCATCGCCTTCCGAACGAAAGCGCCGATTCCATCGCACGCTGGTGGATCTGGGCATGATCGACACCGGGCCCCGCGTTCAAGGCAGCCGCCACTTGCCTACGCCGACGAAGTGACCGAGTGAGCCCGCTATGTGCGCCGTCGGCAATTTTTGGACGCGACGCGTGAGGCTGACTAATTCGGCTCATTGGCGTAGGGCAGACATCGCGATTGCGTGCGCGGAGGTCCGAAAATGACCCTTTGCGAAAATCGCTGCTCGCGCAGTCGGACCACGTTTCCGGCCAGTTACGAAAAGTTCAGAGCTACAAATTACGCGACACGCCCAAGGCTTCGACAAGAAAATCGATGAACAGGCGCGCCCGCAGTGGGAGTTGCCGTCCGAACGCGTGCAAGACGTAGACCGGCGTGGTGAACATCGGTACCTCCGGCAGCACGACATTCAATCGTCCGGCGGCAAGCTCGTCCTCGATTGCGATGCGCATGAACTGCGTGATGCCAACGCCTTTTACGACTGCCTCGATCAAGGACTGAGCATCATCGCTATCGAAGGGGCCATTCGGGATGACCCGCGTGCCGTCCGCGAAAGTAAACGCTTGCGGCCGGCCGCCAAGCAGGTGGCGAAGGCAGGCATGCTGCGTAAGATCGTCGATCGACTGCGGGATTCCTCTCCGCTGAAGATATTCTGGCGATGCGCCCAGAACATATTGCAGGACACCCAAGGAACGACCGATCAGGTTCGTGTCTTCCAACTCTCCAATTCTGACAGCGAGGTCGAAACCCTCACGGATGAGATCGACACGGCGGTCTGTGACGCCGAGGTCGAGCTTTATGTCCGGATAGCGCTCCAAAAACGAGCCCGCCCATGCGGAAATCAATGGGCGCCCAAATGTGCTCGGCACGGTGACCCGAAGCACGCCTCGCACGTTACCCGGGACCTGCACGATGTCATCGGCTTCCTCTATCGCGCGCAGATGGGGGGCCACATGTTCATAATAAGCGGCGCCTTCAGAAGTCGGGCTGAGCGTGCGCGTTGAGCGCTGCAGCAAGCGTACACCGAGACGCTCTTCGAGGCGCGCGACGCTTTTGGATACCGCTGAAGGACTGGCGCCGATCGACCTCGCGGCGCCGGCGAACGAACCTGCATCAACCGTCCGCACGAAGGCCAGGAGACCGGCCGTTCTCTCCAAAATCGTTGTCATTCAGGACTTCTGATCACGAAAGAACCGAACGATTTACAGCTATCCGGCTATCTATGAACGAATAATCTGAGCGGCGCAACGGGGTTGCCCCTTAGCGCCCATTCTAAATCTTCCAATCCCCTCATCACTGAGTTCGTTCAAGAAAAGGGAATGCAGTATGTCTGCGCAAACTAAACCAACGATCGTTTTCTGCCACGGCATCTGGGCAGATGGCTCTTGTTTCAGCAAGGTCATTCCAGCATTGCAGGCCGATGGGTATGAGGTAATCGCCGTTCAATATGGCCTGGACTCCTTCGAAGAGGACTTGGCGACGGTGAAGCGCACACTCAATCGTGTTGGCAGCCCGGTCCTTCTCGTCGGCCATTCGTATGGCGGAGCCACCATCACGGGCTCTGGCACCGACGAGCGCGTGGTCGGTCTCGTCTACATTGCAGCGGTCGCTCCAGATGCCGGCGAGACCGTACAGAACCAGCTCGACAAGTATCCGTCGGATATTTTCTCGCGCGTCGAGGTCGCCGATGGGCGTGCCTGGATGCTTCCGAGCGGCACCGAGTTCTTCGCAGGAGACCTCTCCGAGGAAGAACAGAAGCTGGTATGGGCCACCCATTACGCGCCCGTCTACAATCTGTTCCAGCAACAGAAGCTCAGTGCTGACAAAATCGCGTGGAGGTCGAAGCCAAGTTGGTACATTCTGGCCACGCAAGACCACACTGTGCATCCCGATCTGCAACGCTGGGTCTCGAAGCGCATGGGAGCGACCGTCACCGAGGTAGCGAGCAGCCACGTGCCGATGCTCTCCCAGCCTGATGTCGTTATCGACGTGATACGCAAGGCCGCGGCCGCGGTTCAAAAAAGCTGATCGCAACAAGCATAACACTGCCGGGCACGAAGGAGAGGTCGTTCGGAAGACGACCTCTCCTATTCATGGGCCGGTGTGCGATGGCCGCTTTTGGCACCTTGGCTACATGCCCGCCTATCCTGAGAATGTCCGCTCACAGGGGCAGACCGGAAGTCCCTGGTCCGGCCGAACCGATGTGAACGACCCAAAGCCAGCTTTGGGAGCTGCTGTGTGACGTTCGTCAAAGAGCGTTTTGAACGGATCCAATATTTGCAACGGGATTGATCCATGAACCTGGTGAATTCCCGTGAAAAACTACTTCTCATTGCTGGATCCGCTGCGCTTCGGGGCTGCTCTCTTCGTCGCGGTTTTTCACCTGATGTTCTACTCCTGGGCCGGGGCTTCGATCGGCGCCCCTCAGGGCTTTGAGCAGTTCTTCGCTGCCGACGTTCAGTTTCCGAACGCCGCGCCTTACACGTGGTTCGGCTGGGTGGGCGTTGAGATATTCTTTGTCATTTCCGGCTTCGTCATCGCGAACTCCGCGAGCAAGTCTTCCCCGAAAGAGTTTCTTCTCGGTCGTGCACTGCGGCTTTATCCGGCGGTCTGGATTGCCTCCACCTTGAGCTTGCTCATTCTGCTCATCTTTCTGCGTGAAAAAGCATCCGAGCTC
>DATFOT010000032.1:0-5360 GCA_035265265.1 Aestuariivirgaceae bacterium
CGCTTCATCTCGGCCCGTCTTGGCGGCACAACCTTGTTGTCGTCGGCCGACACTGGACCTTGCCCGCCCAGCGAATTGAGCCGCTCGATACACTGGTCCATGATCCCGACCGCTTGGCGCATTTCCTCCATCCGGATGAGATAGCGGTCATAGCAATCGCCGTTCTTGCCGACCGGCACATCGAAATCGAGTTCTGCATAGCATTCATAGGGCTGCGCTTTGCGCAGATCCCAGGCAGCCCCGCTTCCGCGCACCATGACACCCGAAAAGCCCCAGGCGAAGCATTCTTCGAGTTTCACGACTCCGATATCCACATTGCGCTGTTTGAAGATGCGGTTATCGGTCAAAAGCCCTTCGATGTCGTCCAGCACCTTCGGATGATGCGCGCAGAACACTGCAATATCGTCGATGAGCTTCTGGGGCAGATCCTGACGCACTCCGCCGGGACGAAAATAATTGGCATGCATCCGAGAGCCCGAAGCGCGCTCGTAGAACACCATGAGCTTTTCCCGCTCCTCGAAGCCCCAGAGCGGCGGCGTCAGCGCCCCAACGTCCATTGCCTGCGTGGTGACGTTGAGAAGATGCGACAATAGCCGCCCGATCTCCGCATAGAGCACCCGGATCAGCTGCCCGCGCCGTGGAACCTCCAGGCCGAGGAGCCGCTCGATTGCCAGGCAGAAAGCGTGCTCCTGGTTCAACGGTGCCACATAGTCGAGCCTGTCGAAATAAGGAATGTTCTGCAAATAGGTCTTGTATTCGATGAGTTTTTCCGTGCCGCGATGCAAAAGCCCGATATGCGGGTCGACACGCGTCACGATCTCACCGTCGAGTTCCAGCACCAGCCGCAGCACGCCATGTGCGGCTGGATGCTGAGGGCCGAAATTGATGGTGAAATTGCGCAGCTGTGCCTGGGCCATGACTATTTCGCCTTCACTCCCGGTTTTTCATCGCCCGGCAGCAGATACTCCGTTCCTTCCCACGGTGACAGATAGTCGAAATTCCGGAATTCCTGGGTAAGCTTCACCTTGTCATAGACGACCCGCTTCTGCTCGTCGTCATAGCGAACCTCGAAATGCCCGGTCAGCGGAAAATCCTTGCGGAGCGGATGACCGGAGAACCCGTAGTCCGTGAGAATACGGCGAAGGTCGGGATGGCCGGAAAACAGCACGCCATAAAGATCGAATGTCTCGCGCTCGTACCAGTTTGCCGCCGGGAACACTTCGATGACGCTCGGCACGGGGGTCGTTTCATCGGTCTCTACCTTGATCCGGACCCTGAGGTTTTCATAGGGACTGAGCAGGTGATAGACCACATCGAACCGGTTTGCCCGCTCTGGATAGTCCACCCCGCAGATGTCGATGAAGCAGACGAAGCGGCAATGTGGCTCATCCCGCAGATAGGTGAGGACCTGCACGATCGACTGCGCCTCGGCGATGATCGTCAACTCGCCGAACGCAATCATGGTGCTGCGCACCGCGCCAGCCAGCTCGGCAGCGATCTTCTCTCCCAGGTTCTTGAGCGTTTCGGGGGTGGCCACTCATCTACCGTTCGATTGTACCCGTCCGGCGGATCTTCTTTTGCAACTGCATGATGCCGTAGACCAGCGCTTCGGCCGTCGGCGGGCAGCCCGGAACATACACGTCGACCGGGACGATGCGGTCGCAGCCCCGGACCACGGAGTAGGAATAGTGATAATAGCCGCCGCCATTGGCGCAGGAACCCATCGAGATCACATAGCGGGGCTCCGGCATCTGGTCATAGACCTTGCGCAGTGCCGGGGCCATCTTGTTGCAGAGTGTGCCGGCGACGATCATCACGTCCGACTGGCGCGGCGAAGCGCGCGGGGCAAAGCCGAACCGCTCGAGATCATAGCGCGGCATGGAGGCCTGCATCATCTCGACGGCGCAGCACGCCAGCCCGAACGTCATCCACATAAGCGAGCCGGTGCGGGCCCAGTTGATCAGGTCATCCGTCGTGGTGACGAGAAAACCTTTATCCGCCAGCTCGGCATTGACGGATGTGAAATAGTCCCGGTTGGCCGTGGCGAGTGCCGCTGCGGCAGGGGTGTCTCCGATCAGTCCCATTCCAGTGCTCCCTTCCGCCACTCATATATGAAGCCGATCGTCAGCACGCCAAGAAAAACCATCATCGACCAGAAGCCAAAAAGTCCCACCTCCTTGAGCGATATCGCCCAGGGAAACAGGAACGCGACTTCGAGGTCAAAAATGATGAACAGGATCGAGACGAGATAGAACCGTACGTCGAACTTCATCCGCGCGTCATCGAACGCGTTGAAGCCGCATTCATAAGCGGAAAGCTTTTCAGGGTCCGGCCGGCGGATGGCGATGACCATCGCAGAAGCCATTAGGGCAATCCCCAGGCCGGCGCAGACAGCGATGAAAATCGCGACCGGCAGATAATCCCTGAGCAGCTCAGGCATCGGTTTTCCTTGCCCCAATGCGGCCAAAATCCCGCTGTGGTGGTAGCCCATGGGCCCCATCGTCCGCAAGAGCAATTGGCTGTTGGCGCGAAAACACAAAGCAGCCATTCTCTGCAGCCATGGTTCGGCCCGCTACGAAACAGAGGGGAATGTCTATGTCCATTCGTTCCAGGCACTCGCTTGCGATTTTGCCGTTTGCAATGCTGCTGTCTGTGCATTGCGCGGCGGCAGCCGACATTGTTGGCCGGGCGGAAAAGCTTCAGGATGGCGACACCTTCCAGGTTTGCTACGAGACCGGCTGCACCGCCATCAGGCTTTGCGGCATCGATGCACCCGAGCGTAATGATGCGGGCTACGAGGCCTCCGTCGCTGGACTTAAGAAAATCGTTGCCGGCAAATCGGTGCGCTGCCGGCCGGTTGAGGAAGGCACCATCTGCGATGGTCGCGCGGCACGCTCCAGCGGCAGCCGAGTGATCGCCCAATGCTTTCTCAATGGTACCAATGTCGATATTGCCAACGAAATGGTGGCTGGCGGCTACGCCTGCGATTGGGTGAAATTTTCTAGCGGGCACTACTCGGAAAACAACACGGGCGAGCAATGCGCCAAATAGGATTCAGGCTCTTGTGCGATGGCGCGAGTGACGGGACTCGAACCCGCGACCTCCGGCGTGACAGGCCGGCGCTCTAACCAACTGAGCTACACCCGCAGCAAGGCTGTGGGATAGAGGAGCCTCCGAGGGCTGTCAACCGGCAGGACGATTTACCTGCGGCGCTGATTGTTCCTCCAGCACATCCTTGGGACACTGAATTGGTGAGAAGTCGATAGCTGGACCCGACTTTGCCGACCAATGGTGGGCGGTGAGAGACTCGAACTCCCGACCCTCTCGGTGTAAACGAGATGCTCTACCAGCTGAGCTAACCGCCCATGGCCCCCCTCATAGGCTGAACCGGACGAGAGAGGCAAGCTTCTCAACCGCGCGGGCTCAGCCGCTGATCGCCTGCTTGAAGACTTTGCCTGCGCGGAATTTGGGGTTTTTGGTTTCCGGTATATCGATCGTTTCTCCCGTCCGCGGGTCGCGCCCGGTCGAGGCCTTGCGCCGGGATACTCTGAAAGTGCCGAAACCGACGAGCCGCACCTCATCACCGTTCTGCAGCGCCTTCATGATGTTTTCGATCGTGGCCTCCACCGCCTCGGTCGCATCCCGATTGGTGAGTTTGGTCTCCTTGGCTACCTTGGAGATGAGCTCCATTTTGTTCATGGTCGGTCCTCTGTGATCATGCATCCAACCCAGCCCGGCAGCGGCACCCCGCTGCGCCAGCGTCGCGCCGTCCGATGAACCGAAATCCAAGGATTTTCAGGTTAATACTCGGTTAACGCCGCTCCGGGCCTGCGGCTAGAGCTCTGTTTTTCAATGAAAAAGCGCAAAGAAAAAGGGCGGCCGCTTGCGACCGCCCTTGCAACTGATTCGCTCAATCCCGCTAATGTGCCCTGAGACCTTCCTCCCGTCCGGCTTTCGCGCGGGCCGCGGCGGCAGCTTCTTCAGCCTCCTCGTTCCATTCTATGCGCTGCAGCTTGCGGGTCAGGCCGATCTTCAACACGTCGTCCATGCGGGCAACCGGAATAATTTCCAGTCCCGATTTTACATTATCCGGGATCTCGGCAAGATCCTTGGCATTCTCCTCAGGGATTAGAACCTTCTTCATTCCGCCCCTGAGCGCTGCCAGAAGCTTCTCCTTGAGCCCGCCGATCGGCAGAACCCTGCCGCGCAGCGTGATCTCGCCGGTCATCGCCACATCCCTCTTCACCGGGATGCCTGTCATGACCGACACGATTGCCGTGACCATGGCAATTCCGGCCGACGGACCGTCCTTCGGCGTCGCGCCCTCCGGCACGTGAACGTGAATGTCACGCTTGTCGAAAAGCGGCGGCTTTATGCCGAAGTCGATCGAGCGCGACCGCACATAAGAGGAAGCCGCCGAGATGGATTCCTTCATGACGTCGCGGAGATTTCCCGTGACGGTCATTTTGCCTTTTCCCGGCATCATCACGGCTTCGACCGTGAGAAGCTCCCCGCCCACTTCCGTCCATGCCAAGCCGGTGACAACGCCCACCTGATCCTCCTGTTCAGCCTCGCCGTAGCGGAATTTAGGCACCGACAGGAACGTCTCGAGGTTTTTCTTGGTGATCTTGATCTTCTTCGTCGTCTTCGACTTCAGGAGTCCCTTGACCGCCTTGCGGGCCAGCGTGTTGATCTCGCGCTCGAGATTGCGCACACCCGCTTCCCTTGTATAGCGGCGGATCAGCTCCATCATGGCGTCCTTGCCGATTTCGAACTCGCTGCTGTCGAGCCCGTGATGCTCCATGCCCTTGGGGATAAGGTGACGGTAGGCGATTTCCGCTTTCTCGTCTTCCGTATATCCGGCGATGCGGATGATTTCCATCCGGTCCATGAGCGCTGGCGGAATGTTCAGCGTGTTGGCTGTCGTGACGAACATCACATTCGAAAGATCGTATTCGATCTCCAGATAGTGATCCATGAACGTCGAGTTCTGCTCGGGATCGAGCACCTCGAGCAGGGCCGAGGATGGATCGCCGCGGAAATCCATGCCCATCTTGTCGATCTCATCGAGCAGGAACAGCGGATTGACCTTCTTCGCTTTGCGCATCGACTGGATGACCTTGCCCGGCATCGAGCCGATATAGGTTCGCCTGTGGCCGCGGATTTCCGCCTCGTCGCGCACCCCGCCGAGCGACATGCGCACGAACTCGCGTCCTGTTGCTCTGGCAATCGATTTGCCGAGCGACGTCTTGCCCACGCCCGGCGGACCCACCAGGCAGAGAATGGGACCGCGCAGCTTGTTGGTGCGGGTTTGGACCGCCAGATACTCGACGATGCGCTCCTTAACCTTTTCCAGGCCG
>DATFOT010000033.1:0-13455 GCA_035265265.1 Aestuariivirgaceae bacterium
CGCGGCCATCGAAGGCTTCCGCAAGCTTAGAAAATATTACCCGCGGGAAACCGTGCCGCTGGTCCAGATACTTTTATACGGAGAAGGTGACGGCCGGCCTGGCCGAACTCCAGGAGGCAGAAAAGCGCCTGCGCGAAACCACAGTCCGTGACCGGCCGGCTCTCCTTTACGCGATCGCAAAGGCTTACGACGACCTCAACCGGTTCGACGACGCTATGGCGTGCCTGCTGGAAGCCAAGAAAAACGCACCCCCCTTCGACATCGAGGCCCACCGCCGCGACTACGACACCCTCAAGGCGGTCTTTACGCGAGAATTCATCCACAGGCGCAGGGACTGGGGCGACAGAAGCGATGTTCCCGTGTTCATCGTCGGAATGCCGCGGTCCGGCACTTCGCTCGTCGAGCAGGTCATCGCCAGCCATCCGAAGGCATTCGGCGCGGGGGAACTGGATGATATCGGGTTTATCGCGGCCAAGATGGGAATGAAAGGAGTGCGGACGGATGTCGCCGTCGATCCGCGGCGCATTGAGTCGCTGAGCCAGGCCGAGGTGGCGAAGGCTGCGCTCCGCTATCTCAACCGGCTGTCGCGAAGAAGCCCCGATGCCGTCCGGATTACCGACAAGATGCCGCATAATTTCGAACGGCTGGGGCTGATCGCTTTGCTGTTTCCAAGGGCACGGGTGATCCATTGCCGGCGCGACCCGCTCGACACATGTCTGTCGATTTTCATGCAGGACTTTCAGCAGGCCCATGGCTATGCATCCGACCTGAAGTCGCTGGGCCTTTACTACGCGGAATATGAGCGGCTGATGGTTCACTGGCGGCAGGTTCTGCCGGCGCCCCTGCTCGAAGTCGACTATGAGCGACTGATCGAAGATGCGCCGGCCGAGATTCGAAAAATCGTCGATTTCGCCGGGCTGAAATGGGACGACGCCTGCCTGAATTTTCATCGCACGCGGCGGGCTGTGGCAACTTCGAGCCATTGGCAAGTGCGGCAGCCGATCTATGCCACTTCGATCAAGCGCTGGCATAATTACCGGCAGTTCCTGACACCCTTGATCGAAACCTTAGGGACCACCTCCCAGGATACCCATTAATGCAGAAATGAATTGCGACAGCGGGGTGTCGCAAAGCAGGTTGCGAGGCGCAAATGGTCCCCCTATCTTGCCGGCCTTAATGCCGGGAGGATTTTAAGATGAGATTTAAACGATATATAGCCGCAGCGGCCGTGCTGCCGTTTGCGCTTGCCGTCACAGCGGCGGCGGAAGAACCATTGAAGATCGGATTCATGACCACGCTTTCCGGGCCCGCGGCTTCGGTCGGCAAGCATATGCAGGACGGCTTCAATCTGTTTCTCAAGCTTCATGGCAACAAGCTGGGCGGGCGGGATGTTCGGGTCATTACAGTAGACGATGAACTCAAACCCGATCTCGCCGTCACCAAGGCTCAGGCGCTGATCGAGCGCGACAAGGTGGATTTCGTCACCGGCATCATATTTTCCAACGTGCTGGCCGCGGTATTCAAGCCGGTGACAGATTCTGGAACCTTTCTCATAAGCGCCAATGCCGGTCCTTCGATATTTGCCGGCAAGAACTGCAATGCCTATTTTTTCAACGTGTCGTGGCAGAACGATACCGTTCCGGAAGCCATGGGCAAATATCTGCAGGAAAAAGGCCCGAAAAGAATCGCCGTGCTGACACCGAACTACCAGGCGGGAAAAGACATGGTGGCAGGTTTCAAGCGCTTCTATAAGGGCGAGATCGTCGATGAGATCTACACGCAGCTCAACCAGCTCGATTTCTCCGCTGAAATCGCCCGCGTGGCCGCACTCAAGCCTGAAGGCGTGTTCGCGTTCATGCCGGGTGGCATGGGCGTGTCGCTGGTCAAGCAGTATAACCAGGCCGGGCTTGGCATAGCCGTTCCGTTCTATTCCGTGTTCGTGGTGGACGAGACCACTTTGCCGGCCACAAAAGATACGGCCGTTGGCCTGCTGTCGACCATTCAATACGCGCCGAGCCTCGACAATGAGGCCAACAAGGTTTTCGCGCCGGCGTTCGAGGAGGAATATGGCTATGTTCCCTCCTATTATGCGAGCCAGGCGTATGATGCAGCGCAGCTCATCGATTCGGCCCTGAACAAGACAGGTGGGAAGACCGACGACAAGGAGGGGCTCAGATTTGCCTTGCAGAGGGCAGATTTCAAATCAGTGCGCGGTGACTTCAAGTTCAACGTCAATCACTATCCAATCCAGGATTACTACTTGGTGAAGGCTGTGCAACGTGCCGATGGAGCGTTCGTTACCGAGGTTGTCGAGAAGGTTCTCGATGATCACGCGGACTCCTATGCCTCCCAATGCGCAATGAGGTGACCGCACCATGACGGCTCGACGGCGATGAGTTCCGCGCTTCTGGCGGTACAGGTCCTTAATGGACTTCAGCTCGGAGTGCTGCTGTTTCTCATCGCTTCGGGACTGACATTGGTGTTCGGGGTGATGAATTTTCTCAATCTCGCCCATGGCGCGCTGTTCATGGTTGGCGCATATCTCGCCGTGTTTTTCTACCAGACAAGCGGGGAGTTTTTCGTGGCACTGCCGCTCGCGCTCATCTGTGCGGTGGGGCTTGCCATGCTGCTGGAAGCAACGGTGTTGCGTCACTTCTACACCGCCGACCATTTGGCGCAGCTGCTTGCCACTTTCGGGCTCATTCTGATCCTCAACGACTCGGCCAAGGCGATTTGGGGCAGCATTCCAAGAAGCCTTCCAATCCCGGAACTGCTCGACGCGAGTATCCCGCTGTTCGGAGATCTATCCTATCCCGTCTATCGGCTCATGGTGATCGCCGTCGGGCTCATCGTGGCGGCGGCTCTTTACTACATCGTCCAGCACACGCGGTTCGGAATGCTCGTGCGTGCGGGCGCAGCCGATGGCGAGATGCTTGCCGCGCTGGGCGTGGACGTGCGCAAGCTATTCATGACGGTGCTGATCGGCGGCTCAGCGCTCGCGGCGCTTGCAGGGATTCTCGCCGGACCCCTCATCGCGATCCAGCCCGGCATGGGCGATACCGTGCTGATCCTCGCCTTCGTGGTCATCGTCATCGGAGGAGCAGGTTCAATCCGCGGCGCTTTTATCGCTGCGCTGCTCGTCGGTCTTGTCGACACTCTGGGCCGCTCCTTCGCGACAGATTTTTTCAGACTTTTTCTCTCTCCGGCGACTGCCAATGAGGTTGGGCCCGCTGTCGCCTCGATTCTGATTTATGCTCTCATGGCGCTCGTTCTGGCGCTCCGTCCGGCCGGGCTCTTTCCGGCGGCGGGACGAACATGATGCGGGCAATGGCGCGATATGCCGTGGCAGCCGTGGTTTTCTGGGGGCTGGCGGCGATCCCGCTCGTTGCCGATTTTTTCGGGCAGTCCTATCTTGTCAGCCTCGCAACGCGCATCGTGATCTTTGCGCTCGCAGCCGTCACATTGGATTTTCTCCTGGGTATCGGTGGGCTGGTCAGCCTTGGGCATGCGGCCTTTATCGGCATCGGCGCATATGTGGTGGCGGTATTTTCGCTTTACGGCGTGTCGGAGCTGCTCATCGTTCTGCCCGCCGCGGTTATCGCGAGCGGGCTTTTTGCGCTGGCAACCGGTGCACTTGCATTGCGCACGCGCGGTATCAATTTCATCATGATCACGCTCGCGTTCGCCCAGATGCTTTATTTCGGAACGACAAGCTTTTCCGCACTTGGGGGCGATGACGGTTTTACGCTCCCGATGCGAAGCAGCGTATTGGGCATTCGCGCATTGGACAGTGCGACCGGGCTATTTTGGATAAGCTTCACCCTCTTGGCGTTCACCTATCTGCTGTTTCAGGTGCTGGCGCTTTCGAGCTTCGGACGGGCACTCGGCGCGCTCAAGCAAAATAGCGATCGAATGGAAGCGCTTGGCGTAGACCGCTGGCAGATCCAGCTCAGGGCCTATGTGATATCGGGCGGGGTTTGCGCAATAGCAGGCGTGCTCCTGGCCAACCTCACGGGTTTCGTCAGCCCCTCTTATATCGCTTGGCAGCGGTCGGGTGATTTGATCATCATGTCTGTCGTCGGCGGCCAGGGTACCATCATCGGTGCCATAGCCGGTGCGGCGGGATTCCTGGGCCTTGAGGAATATCTTTCGCAGTATTTCGAATATTGGCGCCTGGTGCTCGGCCCGATAGCCATCGTGATCGCATTGCTTGTCGCCAAGCCGCTACGGTTCTCGCGCCGCCATGGTTGAACCCATTCTGAAGACAGAGCATCTGTGCAAGCGGTTCGGCGCACTGAGCGTGGCCGACGATGTGTCGATCGACTTGGGGCCTAACGAGATCCATGCGATGATCGGTCCGAATGGCGCCGGCAAGACATCGCTCATTGGTCTGATATGCGGCCTTCTCGCCCCGGACAGCGGTCAGGTTTTCTTCGAGGGCGCCGACATTACCGCTGAGAAGCTCACCAGCCGGGCTCGTCTCGGCATTGCTCGGACAACGCAGCTCACTTCGCTTTTTCCGACTGCGACCGTTCTGGAAAACATGATACTCGCCCATGAGGCGGCGACAGGTCGTTCCACGCAATATTTCGGCCGCGTGAGCGATGCCGCCTTGGACGAAGCCTTGGCGATGCTGCATGAAATCGGCCTGAATGACCGAGCCAATACAAGGGCTACGACGCTAAGCCATGGCGAGCAGCGGCGGCTCGAACTCGCCATGGCACTCGTCACCAAGCCCATCGTATTGATCCTGGATGAACCAATGGCCGGGACCAGTCCGGACGAAACGCAGAGCCTCACCAAACTGCTTTTGTCGCTGAAACGGCGCTATGCCATCCTGCTGATCGAACATGACATGGAGGCGGTTTTTGCGCTTGCAGACCGAATATCGGTGCTCGTCGGAGGTAAAATCATCGCGTCCGGCCTGCCTGAAATCGTGAGGACCAACGCCGACGTGCAGGCTGCCTATCTCGGCCGGGAAAAGGAACCGGAACATGCTTGAGGTCCATGATCTGCAAGCAGGCTACGGAAGCGGTCTCGTTCTGCACAAGCTTCGCCTGTCGTTGAAGCGCGGCGAAGTGGTGGCGTTGATGGGCCGCAATGGCGCGGGCAAAAGCACAACGCTCAAAACCATCATCGGGCTCGTGCAGCCGAAGTCCGGCACCATATCGTTCAATGGACGCGACATCACCGGACTTGCTCCCCATGAAAAGTCGCTGCGCGGCATCGGCTATGTGCCGGAGGGCCGGCGCATGTTTGCCGGTCTTTCCGTCGAGGAGCATCTGGTCGCTACGGCGAGGCCGGGAAAGTTTTCACCCTTACAAATCTATAGGCTCTTTCCGGCCTTGCGCGACCGGCGCTATCAAGACGCGAAGAACCTTTCGGGCGGCGAGCAACAGATGCTGGCCATCGGGCGCGCCCTCGCGACGAACCCGCGGCTTCTTCTGCTTGATGAAGCCACTGAGGGGCTGGCGCCACTGATCCGGAAGGACATCTGGGCCGTGCTGTCGACGCTGAAGGAAATCGGTCTCGCCATTCTCCTGGTTGACAAGTCGGTGGAAGAATTGCGCTATTTCGCCGACCGGTTCCTGGTCATGGAAAAAGGGCAAATCACCTTCGAAACGGACCGCGCACAGATGCTGCTTCATCCTGACAAGCTGGACAAATTCCTTTATCTTTAGGCTTTCTACCGGAGATCAATCATGGCGACTGTTTCATTTACTCGCATGGAAGAGGGCACCGAGGACGATTACTTGCTCCTGCAGAAGCTCGAAAAGCCCTATGTGGCGATGACGGCTGACCGGATCATGCGGGAGCTGATGCACCAAGCCGAAGACACGCTTTCAGGGTACCAGATCACAAGGCTCGATCACGCCCGGCAGGCGGCGACACGCGCGCTGCGCGACGGTGCCGACGACGACTGGATCGGCGCTGCTCTGCTCCACGACATCGGCGATGGGTTGGCACCACAGAATCACGATCGGTTTGCCGCTGAGATTCTTCGCCCGTTCATGCGCAATGAATGCGTCTGGGTGGTGGAGCACCATGCATCGTTTCAGATGATCTATTACGCCCATTTCTACGGCTGGAACCAGCACGAGCGCGAGAAGTACCGCGACAGCATTTATTTTCATTCCTGTGCCGATTTCTGCGAAAGATGGGACCAGTCGTCCTTCGACCCGAATTACGAAAGCGAACCGCTAGCGTTTTTCGAGCCCTATGTTCGGCGCCTGTTTGCGCGCAAGCCCTATGATCCCGCGATCATGCAGGTTGGAGTTGTCAAAGGCCTGCCAAAAGCCGGCCCGTGATCAGCGGCGCTGCTCGACCTGGGGGCGGCCCTCGACCAGCACCATGGTTGCGTGGGCGGGGGCTTCGCTCGTGTTGACGATCCTGTGGGGACGGTCCGCGTGATAGCGAAGTGATTCGCCTGCCTTCACCTTGCGGGTTTCCTCGCCGACGCTGACTTCGAGCTCACCGGAGATCAGGTATAGGTGCTCGATGGTGCCTGGGGGGTGGGGGTCGGATTCCAGGACACCCCGAGGCTCGGCGCGGAAGTCATACCATTGCAGGAACTCGACGAGGTTGAGGGCGCCGATGATTGCTAAACGACACAGCCCATCCTGGCTTTCAAGAATCGGTACGCCAGCCCTGGTTTGATGTTCGACAAAACTCGGCTCGGCCTCATCCTTCAAAACTTCGTCGATCGTGGTGTCGAGGGCGCGGGATAGCCGCCACACGGTGCCGATCGTCGGGTTGGTCTCATTGCGCTCGATTTGTGAAATGATCGATTTCGCAACGCCTGATTGCTCTGAAAGCTCTCCCAGCGACAGATTATAGGCCTTTCGCAAGCGCAGGATCGTCTTGCCCAAGGACGGCGTGACGTCACCCTCGCTCACATTGCCGTTACGGCGGCCCCGCCGTGTTGACATAGCGCTGTTCCTTACTTAGAACTGTTGTTCGGAATAACGAACGACCGGAGATCGCTCTCGACCATCTTCTGCCTTGGCCCCTGAAAATCAAGCAGAATCGCATGGAAGGGTGAATTCAGCAGCGTTCTAAGGTCAGAACAAGGGTACCGGAGTTGCAGCCATGGGCATCATTCGCGTCAAGGATCTCGGCGGCCGGCAGCATGAGATCGAAGCCATCGAAGGCTGGCGGGTGATGGAAATCATCCGTGAGCACGGCTTCGATATCGAGGGACTGTGCGGCGGAGCCTGCGCCTGCGCCACCTGCCATGTGACCATCGATCCCGAGTGGACTGCGAAGCTCCACCCGGCGAATGACGAAGAAGAGGCGATGCTGGACGAACTGCCCCAGGTCGAGCCGACTTCCAGGCTGTCGTGCCAGCTGATCTTTTCCGAGACCCTGAACGGACTGACTGTTTCCCTGGCGCCCGCCGCCTAAGGAGGTCCCCATGCGTTACTTTCCCCTTTTCATCGATCTGAAGTCCCGAAAGGTACTGGTGGTCGGGGGCGGCGAAGAGGCGCTGCGCAAGATCCGCCTGCTGCTCAAGACCGAAGCGCGGATCGAGGTCGTCGCGACAGAGCTGCATCCCGAACTGACCGATCTTGCCGTCGGCGGGAATATCGCCTGGGTCGGCCGCGACTTCTCCCCTGCCCTGCTCGACGGCGCCGCCTGCGTCTTCGTCGCAGCTGATGGGGAGCTGAACAGCCGTGTCGCGGTCGAGGCGCACAAGCGCGATATATTGGTGAACGTCGTCGATGATGCCGAGCTGTCGTCGGCAATCGTGCCGGCCATCGTCGACCGCGACCCCCTGGTGATTGCGGTAGGAACAGAAGGGGCGGCACCGGTGCTCGCTCAAAGCCTCCGCAGCGGACTGGAGGCCGATCTGCCCCCTTTTCTGGGTGCGCTCACTAAGGCAGCGGGTGCCTTGCGTGAGCGCGTGGCAAGCTCCGTTCCCGCAGGAAGCTCCAGGCGCGCATTCTGGCGCCAGTTCTTTTTTGGCAACATCCGGGATGCCTTCGCCCAAGGCAGATCCAGTTTCGACAGCGCGGTCGATGAGGCCATCGGCTCGGCTCACGCAACCCGAGGCCGCGTGTCGCTCGTCGGAGCCGGTCCGGGCGACCCCGAGCTCCTAACCCTCAAGGCGCAGCGCAAGCTGCGCGAGGCAGACGTCATCGTCCACGATCGGCTCATTGGGCCCTCCATCCTGGAATATGCCCGGCGCGACGCGGTCCGCATTGCTGCAGGCAAGGAGCCCGGCAAGGCCTCGATAGCGCAGGCAGACATCAATGCCATTCTCATTCGAGAGGCACGGCGCGGCAAGCAGGTCGTAAGGCTGAAAGGCGGAGATCCTTATATATTCGGGCGCGGCGGTGAGGAGCAGCTGGCGCTCGAGGCGGAGGGCATCACCGTCGACGTGGTGCCAGGCATTACCGCGGCCCTGGGCTGCGCGGCCAACATCGGCCTTCCTCTGACCCAGCGCGGGCGCAATCAGTCCTTCACGATCCTCACCGGTGCTTCGGAAGACGGTGTGCCGGAACATGACTGGCCGGCGCTTTCGCGAAAAGGCCAGGCGTTCGCCATCTACATGGGTGTCGGCGCCTCGGGCCAAATCCAGGCCCGGCTGCTGGCTGCTGGAATCGATCCTCACACACCGGTGACGATCGTGGAAAATGGCACGCTTGCCGATGAACGCATCTTCGAAGCCGAGATCAGCGATCTAACGGCCATCATCAAGAGCAAGTCGATCGCCAGCCCCGCCGTTATCTATGTCGGATTGAGCCGAAAAGCGCGTTCGACGGTCGTGTCCTTCCCGGCATGGAGGGCTGCCTCATGACCAACTCGGAGAAAGGGCAGGCGCTGACCGCCAACCAGCTCGCCGATGGGGACGTCGTTTTCCTGACGCGTGCCGGTGAATGGAGCCTGTCGGTGGATGATGCGGCACTCGCCGTCGAGCCCGATGCAGCCAAGGCGCTCGAAGCGCGCGGACGCGAAGCCGAAGCAGCCAATCTCGTCACCGGGGCCTATTTATTCGACGCCGAGCGGCACGGTAACCGGGTGCGGGCGCTTCATATCCGTGAACGCATCCGAACGCTGGGACCTACCGTCCGGCAGGATCTTGGCAAACAGGCAGCGAGCGGCGGCGGCGGATTTCCGGCCGTTCATTCCTAGGGTGCGCCATGTACCGTTACGACCAATTCGACCACCGTTTCGTCCTCGACCGCGTCGTGCAGTTTCGCGACCAGGCCGAGCGGCGGCTGGCTGGCGAACTCACCGAGGATGAGTTCCGGCCATTGAGGCTCATGAACGGCCTCTATCTGCAACTCCATGCCTATATGCTGCGGATCGCTATCCCTTATGGAACCTTGAATTCGAGGCAGATGAACCGGCTCGCCGACATCGCGGAGAAATGGGACCGCGGCTACGGCCATTTCACCACCAGGCAGAATATTCAGTTCAACTGGATCAAGCTCGAGGACACGGCCGACATTCTGGCAGCGCTTGCCGAAGTGGAAATGCACGCCATCCAGACTTCCGGCAACTGCATCCGCAATGTGACGACGGATCATTGGGCCGGGGCAGCCGTCGACGAGCTCGCCGACCCGCGGCCGGTGGCTGAACTGTTGAGACAATGGTCGAGCCTTCATCCGGAATTTTCCTATTTGCCGCGCAAATTCAAGATAGCTGTCACCGGCGCGCCCAATGATCGCGCTGCCGTGAAGGTCCATGACATCGGCCTGCGGATGCATGCCAATGACAAAGGCGAGCGGGGGTGGGAAGTGATCGTCGGCGGGGGTCTCGGCCGCACGCCCATCGTCGGCATAATTGCGCGCGATTTCCTGCCGGAAGCTGAGCTTCTGCCCTATCTCGAAGCCATCATGCGCGTTTATAACCTGCACGGCCGCCGAGACAACAAGTTCAAAGCGCGGATCAAAATCCTGGTGCATGAACTCGGAGCGGACGAATTCAAGCGGCAAGTCGAAGCCGAATATGAGAAGAAGACCTATCTCGACGTCGACGTTGACCAGCGCGAATTGCAGCGGATCACCGCCTATTTTGCACCACCGCAATTTGCGCAGCTGAGCAAGTGGTCGCCGGCTTTCGAGGAAGCGCGCATCAGAGACCGCGAGTTCGGTCAATGGGTCAAGGTGAATGTTGCCGCGCACCGGCAGCCTGGCTACGCGATCGTCAATATCTCTCTGAAACCCGAGGGAGGTATTCCCGGCGATGCAACAGCGGAGCAAATGCGTGCGGTTGCCGATCTGGCATCGCGCTTCTCATTCGACGAGCTCCGGGTCAGCCATCACCAGAATCTCGTCCTGCCGCATGTCGAGCGCAATCATCTCTACACCATCTGGAAAATCCTGAAATCTCACAATCTCGCCGCAGCGAATATCGGGCTTGCCGGAGACATCATCGCCTGCCCCGGGCTGGACTATTGCGCGCTTGCCACCGCTCGTTCGATACCCATCGCGCAGGGGATATCACGACGGTTTGCCGACCTTGCCCGCCAGGAGGAAATCGGGCCGCTGAAAATCAATATTTCCGGCTGCATCAATGCCTGCGGCCACCATCACGTCGGTCACATCGGCATACTCGGGCTGGATAAGCGGGGCGAGGAATTCTACCAGATCACGCTCGGCGGCTCGTCTTCCGAAAGCGCCTCTATCGGCCAGATCCTTGGTCCTGGTTTTGCGGCCGAAGAGGTACCGGACGCGATCGAGAAAATCATTCAGACTTATTTGAAGTTCAGAAGCGGCAAGGAAGAACCATTCCTCGCTGCCTATCGGCGCCTTGGCGCCCAGCCCTTCAAGGATGCTCTTTATGCCCCTGCTCAAGCTTAACGGATTCGCCAGCGACGACTGGCTGATCCTCAGCGGGGAGGATGCGCTTCCCGCCGGAGGCGACATTGCATTGCCATGGCCACGCTTGCAGCGCGATTGGGACAACCTCGCAAAGCACGATGGCAGGCTTGGCGTTGTATTCCCAAACAACGAGAAAGTGGCCCAGCTGCGGCTCTATCTTCCGCGACTGGCCCTGGTGGCATTGAATTTTCCGGCTTTCAACGATGGCCGATCCTTCTCCATGGCGCGGCAGCTGAGGCTTGAGGAATACGCCGGCGAAATTAGAGCCATCGGCAATGTGCTTCCGGATCTTTTGCAGTTCATGGTTCAGGTGGGCTTCGATTCATTCGAGGCGAGCGAGAGGTTCAGCCGCCAGCGGTGGATCGACAGCCTGAAGAGAATGTCGCTGAGCTATCAGCACGATCTCGCCGATGCGAAGACCGCGCGGGGAGCGGCAGCGGTCTGGAAGGCGCGCCACGCTCCGACAGCCAGCCCGACCGATCGGAAAAACACCGGCTGAACATGCGGCACATTATCGAGAGCCTCGGCCATCTCGGCGGGCGCGAATTGCTACGACCGCTGATCGAGCAGCATTTCAAGGACAAGATCGCGCTCATATCGTCATTCGGGGCAGAATCAGCCGCACTCGTGCACATGGTCGCCTCGATCGACCGAAGCGTCCCGGTGATATTCCTCGATACCGACAAGCATTTCGTCGAAACGAAGCTTTATCGCCAGAAGCTCGTCCGCCAGCTCGAGCTCAGCGACGTGCGAGTCGTTCGACCGCTGGCTTCGGATATTGCGCGCGAGGATGCACAAGGGCTGCTCCACCGGTCAGAGGCGGATAGGTGCTGTCATATCCGCAAAACGCTTCCTCTTCATGGCGCCCTGCAAGGCTTCGGTGCATGGATTACCGGGCGCAAGCGGTTTCACGGCGGAGCACGCTCCTGCCTGCCGACGATGGAGATGATAGACGGCCGATTGAAGATCGATCCGCTCGCGCATTACGCGCGCCGTGATATTATCGACTACATGCGGATGAATGACCTGCCCGATCACCCGCTGACCACTGCCGGATACACTTCCATCGGATGCATGCCATGCACCGCAAAGACCGGGAGCAGCGAGGATCCGCGTGCGGGACGCTGGGCCGGACATAAAAAGACCGAGTGCGGCATCCATTGGTCGATCAATGGCAAGGTCATCCGCGTGACCTCGCCCGTAGGACATGTCCCTGGTGCGGGCTGCTGAACAGCCGGATTTCGTAACCGCTTTAAATTTATCCAAAGAAAATTCCCTTCCGCTGGCTCATGGAGCGGTAAAGCTGGATTCCGGCTTTCGCCGGAATGACGATAGACGGAAGTGACGATGGTTTTTTATTCGTCACCCCGGCGGCAGCCGGGGTCCAGCTTTGAGCGCCTGAGTGAAGCTCGATTGCGGCGTTCGCCGGAATGACGATGGAGGGGAAGTGGAACGGCGACGAGTCTTCCACTCGTCACCCCGACGAAAGTCGGGGTCCAGCTTAGGAGGCCGCAAGCTGGATTCCGGCTTTCGCCGGAATGACGATGTTGAAGGGATGATAAGGGAGATGGCCGGGTCTCCGCCCGGCCATGACGGTTTTTGTAGTACGTCATGCGCGGGCTTGACCCGCGCATCTGCAGCCGGCACGAGATGGCCGTGTCAAGCACGGCCATGACGAGTCTTCACGGGCATGACGATGATAGAGCGCTAACCGCCCATTCTCTGGATTTTCTGACAAGCCAGCGTATCACCGGCGCTGCAACGTTCCCGGCATTGCTGGCGGTTTCGTTCCCTGCATCGAGCAGCAGGTTTCCCAGCTGCTTTCAATGCAGTTGTTTTCGGAGCGACTGAGTTGGGCGCGCTGACACTCGCTTTCTTCACTGGTTTACTTCCGATCTTCCTGGCCACGGGCTTGCGGAATTGTTTGATTTTCGCCGTCGCCAGAGAGGCGAAGGCGCCGGAAGGATACTGGCTTAGGTAATACAGGTAAGGATCGGACTCATCTGCAGCGGCCGTCGCCTGCCACAGTTCCAGCTCCACGCGCTCGTCGGGCAGGAGCACCCGGCCGGCTGGAGAGAATGGAACAGGTGCCGGAACATCGACTGCGGCCAGATAGACGGGCTTTGGATTGTAAACCCGAATTCTGTCCAACGGCTTGGGCCGGCTCTCCGGTATCGAGGCGGTGACCAGCAGATATCCGGTTTGCCTCTCCGTTGGTGCTTGCTCGAGGGCGGTCAGGCCGACCAAAAACATGGCAATTCCGAACATCGCTGCTGCCCATGCGCGACGCCGTTTAGGGGGAGATGCCTGCGGCTGACCGGTCACATGCTGGAATTCTCGCCAGCCGCCCTGGCCGGGGCTCCATACCAAAGTGGTCGGTGCGATAATTTCTTTGGCGAGGAGCATGTAAAGTTCGGGAAGCGAATATGGGCCAACCTGATGGGCCCGGTGCAAATAATACCATTTTTCTTCAGGTTCCACGGGTTACCTTCCCAATTCACTGTATAGCGCTGGTATCCTCCGCCTGGACGCAAAGCCTCGGCGCGCCGATTCTCAGCGCGTGACTGCAAACTCTTCGACCAACTTGGAGATAGAACGGAGAAATCACCCACTCACAGGGGGAGAC
>DATFOT010000034.1:0-2672 GCA_035265265.1 Aestuariivirgaceae bacterium
GCTTGCCGCGCGCGGCCGGGCCGAAGCGGTTCTTGCTTGCATGTGCCATGATCAGCCTCTGTCCGACCGGTCGGGCTCGGAGGGTTCGGAAATGTTGCGCAAGGCTTCCTCGGTACCTTCTGCGCGGTCCGTCGCAAGATCACCCAAGGCCACGATGCCGACGAGGCGCTTCTCGCGATCGATCACCGGCAGCCGGCGGATCTGAACATCGCCCATGGTGCGCACAACCTCGCTCACATCATCATCCTCGAAGCACCAGCGCACATCCTCGCTCATGATCTTCTTTACCTGCGTTCTATCGGGATCTTCGCCGGCCGCGGTGGCTCGCACCGTGATGTCGCGGTCGGTGATCATGCCCACCAGCCTCTGGCCGTCACACACCGGCAGCGCGCCCACATTAAGATCGTCCATGAGCCGGGCGGCATCGCGCACGCTCCGCTCCGGCCCGATGACCTTGACCTCACGCGTCATCACTTCAGCAATCCTCATGATCTGCTCCTTTTGCAAATTCCTTTAACGATTTCCCGGCCGCCCGCTCCTGCCTGCCGTATCGCCCGCTGGCGCGCTGTAGCGTTCCGGGCCCTCGCGCATATCGGGAGCTTCCGAGCTCAGCGGCCACAAATTCCGCACCTCTTCCGGCATCGCATCGCGCACCTTCTCGACCTGGCCGAAGTTCACATGCCGCGACAAAATCTGAAACACCGCGCGCGTTGCATCGCGCGCATTGACGGGGCGTGTATTGGCCAGGTCATCGGCAATGGGTGCAAGGAACTCATCGAGCGACCGGGGCGGCCTCTCGTCCGGGCGGGCCGGCGCATGCCACTGGTCATAATAGACGCCGCGCACCAGAAGCGGCAGCTGCGAGCCGAGATGTACGGCCAAACCAAGCGGCACGCGGTCGCGGATCGCCCTCAGCACGGCCCCGAGCACATGCCAGGCGACCTGCCGGTCAGGCCCGATGACCAGCATCAGCTCATCGAGCCATATATGCGTTGTCTGAAGGGTTTTGTCGAAAACATCCAGCCCAGTACTGCTCATGGAGGTCCTCCGGTTGCACGGGCTACTCGACTTAAACCCGCAAACCCGGCTTCGCGTTCCAAGATCGGCGAAGGAGCCGGCCGTCCCTATTCGCTGAGCAGAATGGCCGCTTCCGGTGCAAAGCTGATCCATACGTCCGTGCCGATGGTGCTTGGATCATCGAGGCTGCGCGCGGCATTCTGTCTGGCGACCGCGATCAGCCTGTCGACGCCGCTCACCCTCACGTAAAAATGGCTCCTGTCGCCGAAATAGGCCTGCGCGCTGACCCGGCCAGCGATCGCATTCCAGCCTTCAATCGGCCGCTGCGACAGGGTGAGCTTTTCCGGACGTACCGCTACTGTAATGGCCGAGCCGATGTTCGGCAGTTTGCCGCCCCCGCCAACCTCGAGCCGGCCCAGCGTTCCGGCATCGATGATGGCATGGTCATGCGGCTTAGCCGTCACCCGTCCGTGGAAAAAGTTCATCGTTCCGATGAAACCGGCGACCTCGCGGCAGTTCGGTGCTTCATAGAGCTGCGCGGGAGAATCGATCTGCAGCGTCTTGCCTTTCGCCATCACGGCGATGCGGTCCGCCATCGTCAGCGCTTCCTCCTGGTCGTGAGTGACGAAAACGAAGGTGATGCCAACCGTTCGCTGCAGCTGGCGCAGCTCGATCTGCATCTCTTCGCGCAGCTTCTTGTCGAGCGCACCGAGCGGTTCGTCGAGCAGCAACACTTTCGGCCGGCATACGAGAGCCCGGGCAAGCGCCACCCGCTGCCGCTCCCCGCCGGAAAGCTCCTGCGCCGCGCGCCCGCCATAGCCCGGCAGCTTGATGAGCTCCAGCGCCTTGGCCACGAGCTCGTCCGTCTCTTGCCTGCCGAGCTTCTGCCGGCGCAGGCCATAGGCAATGTTGTCGCGCACATTGAGATGGGGAAATATTGCGTAGTTCTGGAACACCATATTCGTCGGACGCGCGTGGGGCGCCACGCCTGCCATCGGTTTGCCGTCGATCAGCACCTTGCCGTCATCGGGCTCCTCGAAGCCCGCCAGAATGCGTAAGAGCGTCGTCTTTCCGCAGCCCGACGGGCCGAGTATCGCGAAGAACTCCCCCCGCCTCACCTCGAAGCTCACCATTTCCACGGCGCGCACCGCGCCGAAGCTCTTGGTCACGCCTTCGAGTGCAATGATCATGTCGCCCCTGGCCATGGGTTAAAGACCCGCCCCGGTTTGAGGCCGCACGCCGCGGCGGCGCATGAGCTCCGACGCTGCGATGACGATTGTCGAGGCGGCGAGGATGATCGAACCCAGAGCCAGCATCGAGGGCAGCCTTTGGGGAAATCTGAGCTGGCTGAACATGTAGACGGGGAGCGTCGTATCTGTGCTGCCGAGAAAGAACGCCAGCACGAACTCGTCGAACGAGGCCGTGAAGCTCATGAGCAGGCTCGCCAATATGCCGGGCAGTGCCAGTGGAAATGTTACCCGCCAAAACGTCATCCATGCATTTTCGCCCAGATCCTGCGAGGCCTCCTGGAGGCTGGGGTCGAAGCCTTCAAGCCGCGCCATCAGCACCAGCATGGAAAACGGCACGCAGATCAGCAGATGCCCCGCGCCGATCGTCCACAGCGAAAGCTCGACATTAAGGAAACGGCGCAGGAT
>DATFOT010000035.1:0-2017 GCA_035265265.1 Aestuariivirgaceae bacterium
CCGACCGCGATCAGATTGCAGAACATGAGACGATAGATCGGCACCTTGACGCCGGCCGCGCGCGCAAGCGCCGCGCCGGCGCGCACGAAGCCGGGCTCGTAGATGGCAAAATCGGTATGAAGGCCGTGGCGTGCTGCGAAATCGAGCGCATACCGGATCTGGGATTCAGGATTCATGTAGGTGCCGCCAGGCTGCGTGGCCGCCGTGATTTTTGTCAGGCTCAAATTGACGCTACCGGGGTCGATGACGGCAAAATCCAGCAGGCCGCGCGCGGCAAGTTCTTCGATGTCGGCAAATCGGGCCGCGGCATCGGCGAGCGGGCTGCTGTCGCTGCCTGTGGTTATGAAAGCCGGATAGGAGGGATAGACCGGCACATCGACCTGGTTGCGAATGCCTTCGATGATGCGGGCATAGACCTGCCAGTCGTAGGTCTGCGGGCCGCCGTCATAGGCATGGACGTGAACGATGGTGGCGCCGGCACGCGCGCAGGCGACGCCCTCGGCGATGATGGTCTCAACGGTATCGGGAATGCCGGGTTGGAGCGCGCGGCCCCACGAGCCGTTCAACGCTGCCTCGATCCAGACCTTGCGCATGCTATTACTCTCCTGAAATTTTGGTCCTTCCGTCCAGGGGGCATTTACTCATAGACGAGCGATATCCGATTTTTTAGGCCAAGCAGACACGCCTTCAGGCCATGGCGGGTGCCCGCAATGATCCGAAGCGGAAGTAGATGAGAGCCACCGAAGCCGATCCAATAAATCAGATTTCGCAGTCGGCTGAATTCAAAGCCTTGCGCAAGCCACCAAACGCGCTTAGCCGACAGGGCTCGGTGTCATTGGCTGCCTTTCGCCGCTCGGAAATGGTAGCTCGCTTGATATCGGTTGTCTTTGGCTTCGATTAGGGAGGGACGGGGGCAGTGACCTTCTTTGATTTTGGATTGTGCCGATGGCGGTTGATCACCCTTGGTGGCTCCGAAGGACCGACACTGATGCCTTCCGGCGGAGAAATGCTTTCGTCTACTGGAGCAGGCTGCGCCGGCGTCTCGCTGCTCGCAGCGGCAATTTCAAGTCGATCGGCCTTCGCCAACGCAACATGCGAATCGGAAATGCCTACGGTTGTCTCGGCAGGGGGCTGGACGACCACCACTGAACTACGCACTGGCGTTCTGAGTTCCATTGCCGCTAGCACGCCTACACCCAATGGGATGAGGAGGCCCACCAACACCATCCTCAGCATGATGCTCCTCCGCTTATATTAGTGCAGGTGAAATTCTCCGATCTAATGAGGCAACTTGGCGGCGGTTCACGTAACAACCCGATCCGCGTCGAGGCCATTTGCCGACAGGGTTAACCGCCGGCTTAGATGTTCCTCATGCGCGAACGTTGAATGGAGGAACAGGATCGTCCGTCAGAACGTCGGCGGCGTGCAGGCCGAGATCACTTCGCAGGCTTTGCCGCCGACGCAGCGAAAGCGGTGCGGTCTCCGGCTTTCGAAATAATAGGCATCGCCGGGATCGAGGATACGGCGCTCGTCGTCGACCGTCACCTCGAGCCTGCCCGAAACCACGATGCCGCCTTCCTCGCCGTCATGGGTCAGCGGCACCCGGCCGGTGTCGCTGCCCGGCTCGTAGCGTTCCTTGAGAATTTGCAGGCTGCGGCCGAACAGATTGTCGCCGACCTGGCGGAAGGAGATCGGCTTCTTGCCGATCTCGGTCAGTTCGTCGGCGCGATAGAACGCCTTGCGCGGCCGCTCCGGCTCGATGGCGAAGAACTCGGCGAGCCCCATCGGGAGGCCATCGAGGATGCGCTTGAGCGCGCCGACGGACGGATTCATCTGGTTGGATTCGATCAGCGAGATCGTCGAATTGGTCACGCCTGAGCGTTTTGCCAGTTCGCGCTGCGACAGCTTGTGACGGGCCCGCACGAAGCGGAGTCGCCCGCCGATATCGACACTCATCGAAAATCCCTGTTGCAAGTGTTTCGGATCGAACAAATATGCCCCGACGTGGCCAGCAAAA
>DATFOT010000036.1:0-2388 GCA_035265265.1 Aestuariivirgaceae bacterium
AACGCCTCCTCAGTCGATTGGCTGCTCGGCCTGTCCGAGCAAGACCTGATCGCAGCCGACATCGTTCCGCAATTGGCGATCGAGCCCGATGCGGCGAGCCCTGCCGATGAGCGGCTCAAACGCTGGCATGAGGAGGCGCGCGGCTTCAAGATTCGCTATGTGCCGGCGACACTGCCAGACCAGCTCAAGACCGATGCGCTGATTGCTTATGAAAGCGGCAAGCTCGGCGAACGGGCAGCCGATGCCTGGTCGGGGGTGGCACGGGCACGCATTGCTCATGCCAAGCGTCCCGATACTGAAATTGAGGTCTGCGCGCCCATGCAGAGCTTTGACGTCTTCGCCGCGGGGCAGGGGATCTGGCAGGGATTGACCGTTCAGGATCGGATAGAGGCTCTGCAGCACGCGGTTGAAATTCTCGAAAGCCTGTATCCCTCCTACCGCCTCTTCCTCTTCGATGGCCGCGAGCGTTTTTCCGTGCCCTATACGGTGTTCGGCCCCAAGCGCGTCGCGATCTATGTGGGCGATATGTATTTCGTATTCAGCTCGACCGAACATATTAAAGAGCTTACCCGCCATTTCGACGGTCTGATTTGCAGCGCGCGTATTCAGCCCAACGACTCGCCGGCCTTTCTCCGCAAGCTGATCGCCATGATTGGAAAGGACCAGAGCTGTTGACTGCTCCAGCTGGTCGGGAGAAGGTGCGCGCCATGCCGGCCATTTCTCTGCCCATGTATGATTGGCCCGAGGTTCGCGACGCAACCGACGCCTGGGCCTCGGGCATGGCGCGGCATCTGCGCGCCCAAGGCTTTGCCGAAGCGCCTTCGGAGCTTCTGCGTCAGGAAGATTATGCGCAAGCCTGGCAGTCTTCCGACCTCATCCTCAGCCAATGCTGCGGCTACCATGTCATCCGTCCTTTTGCCGGCGCGCTCACTCCGGTGCTTACCCCCCATTATGCGGTCGAAGGCTGCAGCGGACCGGCTTACTCGAGCTTTGTCTTGGTCAGGAGCGCCGATCAAATCCTCAGCTTGACCGAGCTTCGCGGCCGCGTTTGCGCGATCAACGACCGTTGCTCCATGTCCGGCATGCTGGCACTGAAGCTTGTCTTTGGGCCGCTCGCCGACAACGGCAAATTCTTTTCTTCCACGATCGAGACGGGCGCGCATGTAAGCTCGCTGAGGGCCCTACTGCGCCGCGAGGCCGATGTCTGCGCTGTCGATGCCATCTGCTTGGCGCTTGCCCGCCGCTACAGGCCTGAGCTTCTTGCCGGCCTGACGGAGATCGCCCGCTCGCCGCTGGTGCCTGGGCTTCCTTATGTCACCGCCGGTCACCGTTCAGCGCAGGAATTGCTTCGTATGCGTCAGGCGATTGCTGCTGCTTTCGCCGATCCCGAATTGCAGCCGGCGCGTGATGCTCTGTTCCTCTCCGGATGCTCGCCTCTCGACCGCAGCGACTATGCCATCATCACGGCACTCGAGCGCAATCTCGAGAGCCATGGCGGCCTAGCGCTATGGGAAGCGGCTTAGCGAAATTCCAAGAGAGAGAGTTTAGATGTACGATCTCTATACCTGGAGCACGCCCAACGGCCGCAAGATCTCAATCATGTTGGAGGAACTGGACGCGCGCTATACCGCTCATCCGGTCGACATCGAAGCCGGCGATCAGTTCACCCCGGAATTTACCGCACTCTCGCCGAACCAGAAAATCCCCGCTCTCTTCGATCGCGACGCCGGCCTTGGCACATTCGAATCTGGCGCCATCCTTATGTATCTCGCCGACAAGCACCAGCGGTTCTTCCCGTCATCAGGCGAGCCACGCCTGCGCACCATCGAATGGCTGATGTGGCAGATGTCGGCCGTGGGGCCATTTCTCGGCCGCGCCCATTATTTCCTGCGCAATAATCCAGGCAAGGCGCCCTTTGCCGAAGCCTGGTTCGCCAAGGAGGCCCAGCGTCTGTATTCCGTGCTGAACCGCCGGCTCGATGCTCGTGACTATATCGTCGGTGATTACTCCATCGCGGATATCGCCTGCTTCCCATGGATCGCCAGGCACGCATGGCACCGTGTCGACCTGAATGATTATCCGCACGTGAAGGATTGGTATCTGCGCATCGCCGGCCGGCCGGCCGTGGTGAAGGGCTACAGCGTGCCCGATGGCAAGAGCCGCATTCCAATGCCGGAGTAGGTAGACATGGGCCGGCCCTGCATCATCACTGTCGCCATCACGGGATCGGTGGCACGCAAGGAGCATACGTCGGCGGTTCCCATCACGCTTGCCGAACAGGTTGAATCGACGCACGCCGCCTATGAAGCCGGAGCCGCCATCGCCCATCTTCACGTCCGCCGCGATGACGGGTCGCCGACCTCCGATCCCGAGCGCTTCGCAACACTT
>DATFOT010000037.1:0-13241 GCA_035265265.1 Aestuariivirgaceae bacterium
CGGGGCCCCAGCCGGTGCTCGTCGGCCTGGCCGAGAAGCCGTAGCCCGGCATTGACGGCAGGACGAGATGAAAGGCGTCCGCCGCTGAGCCACCGTGCGCCGTTGGATCCGTGAGTGGACCGATGGTCTTCAGCAATTCGAACACAGAGCCCGGCCAGCCATGGGTCATGATTAGCGGTATAGCGTTTGCATGAGGGGAACGAACGTGAATGAAGTGAATGTCGAGGCCGTCTATATTGGTGATGAACTGCGGAAAGGCGTTCAGCTGCGCCTCTGCCCTGCGCCAGTCGTACTTGGTTCCCCAATAATCGGCGAGTTCCTCGACCTTTATCAGTTGCGCGCCTTGCGAGCGGTCAGCAACAGTTTCCTTCTCGGGCCAGCGTGTGGCAGCGATGCGCCGGCGGAGCTCGGTGAGCTCCTCCTCGGGAACATTGGCTTTGAAGGGCCGGATTGAATTGTTTTTGGCGGCCGCGCTCAGGCTCGCAGGAAGTAAGGTGAGCGCTCCGACGGCAGCTACGGTTGCCAGCAGTTCGCGCCGTGTCGGCCTTATAGAGGTTTTCATCATAACTATTCTCCTCGGATTGAAAGTCAGCTGTCGCTGTCCGCGACGCTGCACTACCGCAATGACTGAAACGCCGCCCGCAGCTCGCCTGCGAACAATTCCGGATACTCCCACGCCGCGAAGTGGCCACCTCGGTCGACTTCATTGAAGTAGATCAAGTTGCGAAAGGCGCGTCGGGCCCAAGACTCCGGGGTGCGATAGACCTCCTCCGGAAACACGGTGATGGCCACCGGGACCGAGATTTCGTCGGTCTTCTGCGCGGCCGCGCTAACAAGGCTTTGTCCACGGTTCTCCCAATAGATCCGCGCCGACGAGGCTGCGCTGTTCGTCAACCAATACAAGGTGAAATTGTCCAATACATCGTCTTTTGTCGGCGACTGCTTGGGATCCGAGCCGTAGGTCCACTGCGCGAACCCTCCGTGCACGAGCATCCACCCAGCGAGGCCTGCCGGGGAGTCCGTCAGACCGTAGCCGACGGCCTGCGGCCGCGCTCCCATCATGGTCAGGTAGGCCAAACTCCCGTTCTGAAGGTAGGCTCTGAAGTCGTCGAATGACGCACGCTCTTTTTCCGAGAGTCCTGCTGGCACGGATCCGCCACCGACGAGCGCGGCGCCTACGTCGTTTGGCAGTGTCGCCGGAAGATTGGTGTGGATGGCGAGCAAACCTGCCGGCCCGTGCCGACCCATCGCCTCAACAATACCCGCTCCCCAATCTCCACCTTGCGCAACGTAGCGCGTGTACCCCAGTCGCTTCATGAGGACGTCCCAGGCACGGCCGATGCGATCCAGATCCCAACCCGGCTCAGTTGGCCGCTCCGAGAAGCCGAAGCCCGGGAGGGATGGAATCACGACATCGAAGGCGTCCTCCGCGCGGCCACCGAACCCCGTCGGATCGGTGAGCGGACCGATCAGTTTGATTTGCTCGAACACGGAGCCTGGCCACCCGTGCGAGATGATCACGGGCAGCGCGTTCGGGTGGCGGGAACGGACGTGGATGAAGTGAATGTCAAGGCCATCGATCCTGGTCTTGAACTGCGGAAGGGTGTTCAATTTCGCTTCACCTTCCCGCCAGTCATAGTCCGTTCCCCAGTAACGAACGAGCTCTTGCAACTTCACAAGCTGTGCGCCCTGAGATTGGTCGGATACGGTTTCCCGATCGGGCCAGCGCGTCGCCAATATGCGTTGGCGCAGGTCGACGAGTGCCTCTTCCGGAACTGTGATGCTGAATGGGTGGATAGCTTGGTCGTTGTGCGCTGTGCTGGATTTTGCGGGAGCCTTCTTGGTACTCGAGACCTCAGTCAATTTCTTTAATGCCGCTGCGCCAACCTGCTCGACAACAAAAGCCGAACTGACAGCATAACTCGGCGTGGCGAGCAGAAAGAGACCCAATGTGCCTGCAGTCACCGAGGTGGTGAAACGGCCGGGCCGGCTGAACAGCAATGTTTCGGTCGCCATGAGCATTCTCCCTGGGTTCTGCTCGAAATAGTATTGAGCGATCCTGCCAGCCTTTTATCCGCTTGGCGATTATCCAGGCGAGCAAACGGGTCATATCAATGGATGAGTGCGGCCCCATGTCGGATGGATCGCTGATGTAGCGTTAAGGAGCTAAATGGCCTTATTCGATATTAATGTATCGAGATATTATGCCCGCTCTTGCGGCCTTTCGAGCGCTTCGGCCATGCGGACGAGGTCGGCCAGTGTCCGCGCGCCCATTTTTCGCATGGCCAGCCTCCGATGAATCTTCGCGGTAATCTCACTTATCCTCAAGTCTCCCGCTACCTGCTTGTTCAGCCTCCCAGCAGTGACCAAAAGCATTACCTCCTGCTGGCGGGGGGACAGCGTCGCGAAGCGCTCCTGAAGCTGCGACAAGGTGCGTTCGGCAGTCCGCTGCCGTCTGTCGCGCTCGATCGCCGCCAGCACGGCATCGATCATCTCCTGATCACGAAACGGCTTGAGAAGAAAGTCGACTGCACCTCTTTTCATCGCACCGACTGCCATCTGAATATCGCCACAGCCTGTCATCATCACCACGGGGAGACGAACGCCCCTCTCGGCGAGCTTGGCGTGGAACGCAAGTCCATTCATATCCGGCAGACGGATGTCGATCAGCATGCATCCGCGTGAATCAGTGAAGCTCGAGTTGAGAAAATCGCCGGCTGTTCTGTAGCTTCGGGTGGTCCGTCCCACCGTCGAAAACAGGCCCTCCAATGCGCTGCAAAGCGATAGGTCGTCATCGACGATGTGAACGACCGCCCCATCGTTCATGTCAGTGAATGTGCTGGCAGCAACCGAGGTGCCAGTAAGGCTGCGGGGGGTCGGCGACAAGGACATTGCAGACATCACTCACCTCGTTCACTTTGCTCATGGGCTTCTTGATGTCTGCAAGAATGCCGTAAACCTTAAGGATGATCTATTGTACGATAGTGTCGCTGATACCTTTGTATCGATTGCGACCACCTGCACATGGTGATCCGAGCGTTTTCACTGTGGTCGGTGGTCCCCGACTCATCCATTGATATGACTCACGCGTTCGCACGGATAGCTCGCCGAGTGAAAAGAATGCCGACATGTTCGGGCCATAGTCCGTTCTAGGCAGAACTCAGGAGAATGATCATGCCGATCGCGCAAGCCAATTCGACTGCCGAAGCTCAGGTCGCCGGCACAGGCCCAACAACGGAGCTGGCCCAAAACTCAGGCACCAGCACGGCTGCCGCTAAATCCAGCATGGCGGCCGGGCATGGAGCAATCCGGCCTTTCAGCATCAATGTTCCTGAAGAAGAGCTTGTCGACCTGCGCCAGCGGATCAGGGCGACACGCTGGCCGGACAAGGAGACGGTATCCGACCATTCCCAGGGCGTGCCGCTCGCGATGACTCGGGAACTCGCGCGCTATTGGGCAACGGATTACAATTGGCGAAAGTGCGAGGCGAGGTTGAATACCCTACCGCAATTCATCACGCCGATCGATGGGCTGGATATTCATTTCATTCATGTTCGTTCGAAACATGAGAATGCGCTGCCGCTCATTGTCACACACGGATGGCCCGGCTCCATTATCGAGCAGCTGAAAATAATTGATCCACTTACAAACCCCACGGCCCATGGCGCGAGCGCCTCGGACGCGTTTCATGTGGTGATCCCCTCGATGCCGGGCTACGGTTTCTCCGAAAAGCCAACGAGCGTCGGCTGGGGCCCTGAGCGGATGGGCCGAGCCTGGGCGGAACTGATGAAGCGCCTCGGTTACACCCGCTACGTCGCCCAGGGCGGCGACTGGGGGGCGTTTGTCGTCGATCAGATGGGCCTGCAGGCACCCGCGGGCCTGCTCGCTATCCACACCAACATGCCGGGGGTGGTGCCATCGGATATTGAGAAGGCGGCCCAGACCGGCGCCCCGCCGCCATCCGGTCTCTCGGCCGACGAACAGCGTGCTTATGAGCAGCTGGTCAGAACTTTCAAGCAGGTCGCCTACGCCATCATGATGGCGACACGCCCGCAAACCTTGTACGGGCTCGCGGATTCTCCGGTTGGGCTGGCAGCCTGGCTTCTCGATCATAATGATGCCGATGGCCAGCCGGCCGCAGCCGTCGCCTCAGCTCTGAACCGGACCGAGAGCGCCACAGGCGAACTGACACGGGACGAGATCCTCGACAATATCACTCTCTATTGGCTGACGAACACGGGGGTGTCTGCATCTCGTCTCTATTGGGAATACAAGGGCGGCTTTTTCAATGCCAAGGGCGTCTCCATCCCGGTGGCGGTGAGTGTCTTTCCAGGGGAGCAGTATGAAGCTCCGCGGAGTTGGACAGAGCGCGCGTATCCCAAGCTCATTCATTATAACAAGCTCGACAAGGGAGGCCACTTTGCGGCGTGGGAGCAGCCGCAGCTGTTTGCGGCAGAGATTCGCGCAGCATTCAGAACGCTTGGCTAAGCAGATTTGATCGGACATCGCACTGGGACGCATGTCATGAAAGACATATCTGAAACATTACTAAGACGGCGAGACTGTCTGTTACCGCAACGGCTGCGACTGCAGTCAGTCTCCTCAGCCAAGGAGGCATTGTTGCGCCTGCATGTTGTCGTGCTCGTTGTGGTTGGACTAGTAGCCGGCGCGGTCACCAATATGAGTCCCGCGTCAGGGGACGCCAGTGGAGACGCCGCCCCGATCTTCGGAGTCAAAATACCTGAAGGATACCGCGACTGGCGGCTGATCTCGGTGGCTCACGAAGAAGGCAAGCTTAACGACATACGCGCTATTTTAGGCAATGACTTAGCGATTAAGGCCGCTCGCGAAGGGAAACTTCCATACCCCGACGGCACCATCATTGCCCGGCTCGCCTGGAGTTATGATCCGTTGGCAGAAAGCAGCGAAGCCTTTGGGCGCCCCCAATCCTATGTGGCCGGTGCATCTAAGAACGGGGTCCAGTTCATGGTGAAGGACTCGAGGAAATACGCCTCGAGCGGCGGCTGGGGGTTCGCTCAATTCGACCAAGGCAAACCCGCCAGCGAGGCAGTGCACAATACGTGCTTTTCTTGTCATGCGGCCGTCAAAGCTCGCGATTTTGTTTTCAACCGTTACGCACCTTAAGCCGAGTGGGGAGAGCCATGAACGGGCTGCCGCATCGCCGGATGTGCGCCGAATACGACGTTATCATCATTGGCGGCGGCTCGCCGGGCAGATACTGCGCAGCTGCACTCGCAGAGGGCGGGCTCCGCGTAGCAGCACTGAAAGCCCTGCTGGGCAGGATCAATTGCCGGCGTGTCCGGTAGATCGAGGTTGCAGAGCGCCGGCTAGCGCCGTGGACATTCATCAGCAGATGCAGCCTAGTCGCGATCATTAATGCGATACGAGAAGCCTCGCAGCCATGTTCACCAGGTCTGCAAGGGACGCAGCTTCCATTTTGCGCATAACCCGGCCGCGGTGGGCCTTAACAGTAATCTCGCTAATGCCGAGCTCGAAACCAATTTGCTTATTCAACAGGCCGGAGACCACAAGCGCCATTACCTCTTCTTCGCGAGGGCTCAGTGACGCATGCCGATCTCGGAGTACCTTTGTATCGGATTCGAGCGCGAGCGCTGCTCTGCTGCGGCAAATGGCCTGTTCAATGGCAGTCAACAGGACCTCGTCTCCGAAGGGCTTCGTCAGGAACTCGACGGCTCCCGCTTTCATTGCCTTGACAGTCATCGGCACATCGCCGAATCCAGTCACAAAAATGATCGGCATATCGGTACGCTCAACAGCGACAAGCTGCTGGAGATCGAGTCCGTTGAGGCCTGGCAGATTGACATCTAGGACCAAGCAGTTCGGAACAAGGGGTGGTGGCCGGGTGAGGAATTCCTGCGCGGACTCGAACGTCTCCGGCTGCCAGCCTGCGGTGCGGATGAGCGCCTCGAGCGATTCCCGAACACTAACATCATCGTCGACAACGAACACGATAGGTCTATCGTGCGACATAGTTCCCGACCTCCTCCTACAGCGCGGAGTTGTCGCTAAACCATATCACATTGCTCTCATCGCCCCACAAAGTCCATAACTTGACGCTCTCACGTCTTGCGAAGCGCCAAAGTAAGCGCCTCATGCAGTGCGGCATCGTTGAATGGTTTGAAAAGGCATTCCACCGCGCCCTGGTCGATTAGACGGGCTCGGACAAAATCGTCCTTGTGCGCTGTAATAAAGATAGTCGGAATAGGGTGACCTCGAAGCGTCAATTCCCTCTGCAGCTCGGGTCCGGTCATACCAGGCATGGCGACGTCGAGAATCAAACATTGCGTCCCGCCGACATTTCCCGAGTCGAGAAACTCTTCAGCCGAGGAGAACGCCTGCGGGGTGAAGCCGAGCTCCCTGAGCAGGTCGGGCAGCGACTCGCGCACGGATTCGTCGTCGTCAACCACGGACACCAGGGGACCTGTGGCCTTCATGAAAGCTCCTCGGCAATTCGGCCACTGCGGGTGAGTGACAATCGGGCTTGGCCGCTAATTCGTGCGGCTGCCTCCTCACCGGAGTATTCGGGGATGGAAAAGCAAAAGGCAGCTCCTGCGCCGTCGTTCGCTTTCGCCCACAAGCGTCCGTTATGGTTCTCGATGATGGAACGACTAACGGATAAACCTATGCCCATTCCGTCGCTCTTGGTCGTGTAAAAGGCATCGAAAAGCCGTTCCGTCTCCTGCGAGCCGAATCCGACGCCGGTGTCCTTTACGGTCAGGCGCACGTGATGGTCTTCATCAGATGCGGTCCTAAGGGTCATCTGCCGGCGGCGATCGTCGACGTTCCTCATTGCATCGGAAGCGTTGCGGAGAAGATTCATGATGACCTGCTGAAGCTGAACACGGTCGCCACCGACACGCGGAAGTTCATCGGCAAGTTCGACGCGCAGAACCACTCCGTTTCTCTGCAGGTCCCCCAACGACATGGCAATTACTTCTCGTGCGGCCTCGTTAAGATCTACCGGTTCGATCGTCACGGCCTTCTTGCTGAAAAGCGCGCGCAATCGGGTGATAACTTCCGATGCACGGTTACCGTCACGAATGGTGCGACGCGCGGTTTCGCGAGCACCATCGATGTTTGGGGGATCCGCTGCAAGCATCCGCAGGCAAGTGCTGGCGTTGGTAATGATGCCGGCCAGCGGTTGGTTAACTTCGTGCGCAATCGATGCCGTCAACGCAGCGAGGCTCGCGACCCTCGACACGTGCGCAAGCTCCGATCGAGCTTTGGTTAGTGCCTCTTCCGACAGCCGCCGCTGTGTGACGTCCTGAACCGCTCCGATGTACTCGAGGCGGCCATCCTTATCCTGGATTCCGTGAGCGATCAGGTGCAGATATTTGAGCGACTGATCGGGCATAAGAAGCCGGTACTCGTATTCAAGGTCGGCACCAGCAACTCGCGCGCGGTCGATCATGTCTTCCAGCAGAGGCCTATCCTCGGGATGAATTCGCGTACCGATGAGCTCGAGGGTTATAGGCACATCATGGTCGAACTCGAAAATACGATAGAGTTGCTCCGACCACGTGATTTCGTCGGTCTCCGCGCGCCAAGAAAAGCTGCCGGTTCGGCTGAGATGCTGGGCTTCCGCAAGAAATGCTTCAGTGTGCCGCAGCTTCTCCTGCGCTCGGTTACGTTCAACCGCCTCAGCCTGTTTGCGTGCGGTGATATCCTGAAACGTCACCAGTAACCTGCGCTCGGAATGGCCGGGCAGAGATAATGGACGGGCGTCAATCAAAAGTGTCTTCTGCGCATTCCCGCGCGATGCGTAATCGACTTCCAGGGGCCGGAAGGTGCCACTGCCTTCGACCATCTCCTTGAGCTGAATACGCAGTGTGCTCAACTCAAAAGAACCATTTCCGAGCTCATAGATCGTGAGTCCTTGCGTTTCATCGCGAGACACCTGGAACATCGCGTAAAAGGAACGATTGCCCGACAGGATTCGCTGATCCGCGCTCAGCACGAGAAGAGGATGGCTGACCGTGTTGAGAATCCCCTTTGCATATTCGCGTTCGTAGATGGCTTGATCGATGCTGGCGCGGAACGCAGTAACGTTGCTGAAGGTAAGCACGGTGCCTGTGACCTGGCGACCTCCGCTAGAGTAAGGAGCTACCCGAACAACGAACCACTTATTTTCGTGACGAAAGTTGGCGCTGGCTTCGCTTCCTGTGGCGATCACCTGGTTGCATTGCTCTTCCAGACGTGACAACCCGGCGAGCACAGCGTTAGTACCAGGCGCTCTGCCAAGGTCTGATGAAGAGAGCCCGAGCATATCCGCCGCCATCTTGTTGAAACCAGCGACCACGAAGTCGCAACGCACGACGACAATGGGAACATCAAGAGCATCAAGAATGTTGATCAGATCCGCTGTAGCGGTGTTTGCCGCCTTATTCCCACTGGAGGCCAGTTGAGAATAACCGGTCCAGCCATCATTGCCTGTCGCGGGTTGCGTTATCATTGGGGTAATGCCTTCAAAAGAATTGGTGCTGATGGAGTTGCACGATGCTCGCATGGGCTGCATCCGCCACCACTCCATTCAGGGCTTGCTCGATTGCCTTTTAATCGGTCTTGATCACTCGCTTTGCCGTTAGGCATTCGTAATATGCGCACATGGAGTGCGCAACTCTACCAACGGCCATCAAGCGGGAACCGCTTGATTGTCCTCCAATACCTCCATTCGGTATCATTCCGCCCTTTGCGATATGTGCTGTCGCCCAGCCTGCCCCAGTCCCATCCGGAGGTCCATTATGCTTTGGTATCGGTATGCTTCGCCGGCTGAGCCAATCGATCGCATCAGGGCATCACTGAGGTGCTTCCACGTATTTCTTAAAACTGTTTAAAATAGCTTGCCAGCCGGATTGTTGCATCTCCGGCGGGTTCACGTCCTCGGGTTCAAAGGTCGTTGTAATTTGAACGCTGTCGGGAAGTGGCAGGAACTGCACTTTTGCATGTCGGCCATCGTCCATGTCAAATTCGATAAGCTTCTTCTCTTTTACGGCGGTGTAGGTTCCTGCGAAGTCAAAGCGTGCGCTCTTGTCCTTCGCCGCCATCACGGTCCTGAATTTTCCGCCAACTCGCACGTCATTCTCGGCAGCCAGTGCTTCCCATTCGTCCGAAGCAAAAGCCCAGCGCATAATATGCTCCGGCTTTATCCAATACTCCCAGACTTTGTCGATGGGCATCTTTACCAGCGCGCTCACGATTATGTTTCTCGGTGGCGTGCCTTCCGCAATGGCTTTCAATCTCTGCAACGCGTCCGGCCATATCTGCTGGAACATCTCATCTTCGGCGGGCAGCACACGCAGCTCACTCATATCGATGGCAATAGTATCCAACTCTACCGATACTTCCGTTGCACCGTCTCTTTCACTAAATGTGTAATTTTCGTGTGCACCGCTCCAGCTTGCAGGGACACCGGTCGTGTCTTCCTTGCCGTTTTGCACTTCGGTCAAATACTCGATGGAAACAAACTGATAGGGCCTGTTTTCTGCTATTCGGCCGACATAGCCCGAATAGCCATTCCCCCTGGATGCGAGGAAAACAATTCTGCTTCCCTTTTCCCAGCTTCCCACAAAATGCGAGCCTGCAGCGAACGCTTCCGACCATTGACGATAGGTTTCGTCGTCCAACATGGCATGCCAAACTTTTTCCTTCGGAGCATTTATGACGATCGAGAAGCGCAGCTTCTGCATGGTTGTTCCTTGAACTCGTTGTCGAGCAGTTGTTCGCGTTGCGCCCGCGGCAATTCTATTATGCCCCAAAACGGATTGCCATCGATTTGACGCAAGCTTGCCGGCTACGCCAGCGGTTGAGGCACCGCTTCGGCTTCATGAACATCGCGGATGCCAAAGCAGGTGCAGCGCGCTGTGTACAGCTCACCTGGGTATGGCAGTACTTGCCAGGTAGTCATGCAACAATGCCACGGCCTGCGCGCCTTCTCCTACCGCTGCTGCAACACGCTTGATCGATCCGGCGCGAACGTCGCCCACCGCAAAGACACCCTGCAAATTTGTTTCGAGCAGAGGTCGATCGCCTGCAACTGCGGGGCCCGTCAGCACAAACCCCCTCTCATCCAAAGCCGCGCCTGACCCAGACAGCCAATCGGTATTGGGCTCCGCACCTATGAAGAGGAAGAGGTGGCTGATGGGCCGGCACACTTCTTCCTTGGTACCCCCGCGCCAGTGAACCCTTTGCAAAATGCCATTTTTTCCCTCGAGCGCGGTGATCTGAGATTGCAGTATCACCTCGACGTTGGACAGTGCGGAAATGCGGTCCACGAGATAGCGCGACATGCTTGCCGCGAGGCTCTGGCCGCGGATGAGCAGCCACACTTTCGCAGCCTTGCTCGCCAGGTAAACCGCGGCTTGCCCTGCTGAATTCCCACCGCCGACCAAGGCAATTTCCTGTCCAGCGCACAGCTGACCTTCAAGCGGCGACGCCCAATAGTGCACGCTCGATGATTCATACAAATCGAGATCCTTTACCTGAAGCCGCCGGTAGCGTGCCCCACTCGCGATAACCACTGCGCGAGCGCTTGTCTGCTGATCATCTGACAAACTTATGGCGTACCTGCCATCACTGGCACGCAGGCCTTGGATTTCGGAGGGGATGATCATCTCGGCGCCAAACTTTTGAGCCTGCGTATAGGCCCGTGCCATGAGCGCCATGCCGCTGATTCCAGTTGGAAAGCCAAGATAGTTTTCGATTCGTGCCGAAGCGCCGGCCTGGCCGCCGAAGGCACGGCAATCGACAACCAGAACGGACAATCCCTCTGAAGCTGCATAGACAGCGGTCGCAAGCCCGGCCGGTCCGGCTCCGACGATAACTACATCGTAGACGCGGCTCGGGTCGATCTGCATCAGAAGACCAAGGCAACGAGCGAGTTTGTTCTCGCTTGGATTATGCAGAAGCTCTCCATTTGGACAGAGAACAACAGGCAGTTGATCCGACCTGACTTTAAAGCGGTCAACCAGCGCTTTTGCTTCGCCGTCGTTATCGAAATTCAAAAGCTGATGGGGATGGCCATTTCGAGTCAGGAATCCCTGAAGCCGCAGAACATCGCCGTTTTCCGGCTGCCCAATAATCAATGGTCCGCCTGATCCTGTTTCGAGCAACCCGACTCGTCGCAATATCAGGGCGCGCATAATGCGCTCGCCCAGCTCAGCCTCCGCGATCAACAAGGCTCGCAGCCGATGAGCAGGTATGATCAGCGCCTCCACCGGCTCTCGTGCGAAGGCATCAACCAAGGCCGGCCGTCCATCCAGCTGCGACAGTTCCCCCAAGAACGAGCCAGGCCCGTGGGTGACAATCAACTCGTTATTACCGGACTCATGGTGCTGGCTGACGTCGACCGTGCCGGCTAACAGGACAATAAGACCGGGACCGAGTTTCCCCGCCTTGGCCAAGGTTTCGCCGGCATCGTATGAGCGAGGCTCACCGAAGCGGCGAAGTCGCTCCAGATCCGCCGTTTCGAGCACGGGAAACATCTGATAGCCACGTGTCGCAATGATTGATGTTGCGGTCTTAGCCATGCTGGTGTTCGTCCGGTTGCGGCTGCGGCGGCCGCGCAGGTTCGATGATCAGCCGGGCGCCGCGCTGGAAGGTCACGTATTCCCACAGCCAGTCAAAGGCGACGCTCAACCGATTGCGAGCGCTGATGAGAAAATACACATGCGCGATGCTCCAGAACAGCCAGGCAAGGAATCCCTTAAGGCGCAACCTGCCGATGGAAACGACGGCCGCCTTACGGCCGATGGTGGCAAGATCCCCATAATGGCGATAGGAAAATGGGCCGGGTTGGGGACGGCCGGTAACGCGCGCGGCTATGAGGCGGCCGACATAGCGGCCCATCTGCTTGGCAGCGGGTGCGATGCCGGGCACGGGCCGGTCGTCTTTCCAGCCAATAGCGGCGACGTCGCCGATCGCGAATATATTGGCATGGCCCGGCACGGAGAGATCTGGATTGACCTTGATGCGGCCGGCGCGATCGCTCGCAACCCCGATCCAGGCGGCGGCGCCCGAGGCTTTCACCCCAGCGGCCCAGATATTGGTGGCCGAGTCGATGCGCTCGCCGCGCGCCGTCTCGACGCCCCGATGATCGCAGGCGGTGACCATGGTGTTGGTGCGGACGTCAACACCCATGCGCGCGAGCGCATTTTGCGCATAGAAGGAGAGGTCTTCGGGCAGGGCCGGCAATATCCGCGGGCCTGCCTCGAGCAGCACGATGTGCGAGGCGCGGGGATCGATGGCACGGAAGTCGCGGGCGAGCGCATGGCTTGCGATGTCGGCGACGGCACCAGCAAGCTCGACGCCGGTCGGGCCGGCGCCGATTATGACAAAGGTGAGCAGTCGGCGGCGGTGATCGGAATCGGATTCGATCTCGGCACGCTCGAAGGCGGTAAGCAGGCGGCGGCGAATCTCGGTCGCATCCTCGATGCGCTTGAGGCCGGGCGCGACATCGGCCCATTCTTCGTGGCCGAAATAGGAGTGGGCTGCACCCGTCGCCAGCACGAGCAGGTCATAGGGTATGGGCGGGGTCGCATCGGTCACAACAGTTGCGCTGTAGACATCGACTGCGTTTACCTCCGCCATGATCACGCGGGCATTGGCTTGGCGGGAAAGGATTGAACGGATGGGCCATGCGACATCGGCCGGCGAGAGGCTCGCGGTTGCAACCTGGTAGAGGAGTGGCTGGAAACAATGGTGGTTCTGGCGATCGACGATGATCAGTTCCACGGGCGCATGGCGAAGCGCCTTTGCCGCTTCCATGCCGCCGAAACCTGCTCCGAGAATAACAACGCGCAGTTTTCCTTTGCTCGGCTGGTCCATCGCATTTTACCTGCGCTGCCACGTGCGCGCCACTCGGCGCCGTCCTCCGGCCCTGACGGCGACGCAGCGCCATCCTGCCGACATTCAAACCAGCCTACGACGCATTCCTATGCATGGCTGGGTCATATTAATGGATGACTTGCCAGGCGGCTTCAAGTTGCCACTTCACGAAGCTCAGTCAGACGCACTTTTCGTGGGAGAGAGGGGCAAAGGATATGCTACGGAAGCAGCAAGAGCCGTTCTCAACCACGCTTTCACGAAATTGGGTATTGCCTAGGTTGTCGCCCTTACCGTTCCGAACAGTAGTCGCTCCAGAGATGTCATGGAGAAAATTGGCATGAGACGCGACCTAAACGGGGACTTTGACCATCCCGAGT
>DATFOT010000038.1:0-10347 GCA_035265265.1 Aestuariivirgaceae bacterium
GCAAGGGGCGGTTTCTAGCGCGCTACCGGTCGGGAACAAAGGACTGGCCCAGACAGGCAGGCGTATTGGCTCTGATCACCGACCGGTTCATCGAAATGATCACCAAGGCGATGATGGTAACAATATACGGCAGCGAAGACAAAAACTGGGACGGAATGCCCCAGCCCATCGCCTGCACGTAAAAGCCGAGAATTGTAACCGTGCCGAAGAGATAGGCGCCCACCGCGACCCGCCAGGGCAACCATGAGGCGAAAACCACAAGGGCGAGAGCGATCCAGCCGCGGCCCGCCGTCATGTTCTCGACCCAGCTCGGGGTGTAGGCCAGCGATAGATAGCCGCCGGCAAGTCCGGCACAGGCCCCGCCCGCCAGAATGCAGAGAAAGCGAACGGCGATGACCCCATACCCCAGAGCATGGGCTGAGTGGTGGTTGTTTCCAACAGCACGGATGATAAGCCCAACGCGGGTGCGAAAGAGCACATAGGAGACGAGGGCAGCGAGCAGGAAGGCAAGGTAAACAACGAGGTCCTGCGCGAACAGGATTCTCCCGAGAAAAGGCATCTCCGAAAGCAGCGGAAAGACGAGCTTCTCGAGCCTGACGCCGGGAATGCCTACGAAACTCTCGCCGATCATGCCCGACAGGCCGATGCCCAGGAGGGTGAGGGCAAGTCCCGAGGCGACCTGGTTTGCTACGAAAACCTGGGTCAGAACCGCAAAGAGGAACGCCAGCGCCATGCCGGCGACGATCGCCGCAATCACGCCGACATAGGCCGAGCCTGAAAGATTGGCGGCAGCGAAGCCGCATACCGCGCCCATGAGCATCATGCCTTCGACACCCAGATTGAGCACGCCGGACCTTTCGACGACGAGTTCGCCAAGGGCTGTCAGCATCAGCGGGGTCGAAGCGGTGATGATGGTGAGAATGAGAGCCTGCAGAATGTCCATCGTCTCACTCCGCCGGTGCCATGCCGGCTGGTGCCGGTCGGGTCGCCAAGCGCAGTCGATAAAGTATGAAGGTATCGCAGGCGAGAATAAAGAAGAGGAGAATGCCCTGGAAGACTCTCGCTATCTTCTCCGACATGCCCAGAGTGACCTGGGCTGCCTCGCCGCCCATATAGCTCAGCGCCAGAATCAAACCGGCGACGATCACGCCCAGGGGATTCAGCCTGCCGAGAAACGCAACGATGATAGCGGTAAAGCCGTAGCCTGGAGATATGCTCGGCTGGAGCTGGCCGACGGTGCTCGCCACTTCGCAAATGCCGGCGAGACCTGCGAGGCCGCCCGACAGGAGAAAGCAGAACATTACCATGGCAGGGCGCGAGAAGCCGGCAAACATGCCCGCCCGCGGCGCATTGCCGAGAACGCGGATCTCAAACCCCTTCAGCGTCCGGTGAAGAAGGAAGGCGAGCCCGAGAGCAATGATAAACGCCAAGGGGACGCCGATGTGAACGGTCGGGCCGATGGTCGGCAACATCTGCCAGCCCTCGAAGCTCACCGTCTTGGGGAAGTTGAAGCCTTGCGGATCGCGCCATGGCCCGCGCACGAGCCAGTCAAGGAGGAGGCCGGCGACATAGACGAGCATCAGGCTCGTCAATATTTCGTTGGCATTGAAGCGGTTCTTCAGAAAGGCGGGTATGGAGCCAAAGAGCATGCCGCCCAGAACACCCATGAGCAGCATGAGAGGCAGCACTGAAGGTGATTGAAACTGAGGAAAATACACCGGCAGCATGCTGCCGAAGATTGCCCCGACGGTGAACTGGCCCTCCGCTCCGATATTCCAAACATTGGCGATGTAGCAGATCGAAAGCCCGACGCCGATGAGTATCAGGGGTGCCGCCTTGACCAGCAATTGCTCGAGGGACCAAACCGAGGTGAGCGGCTCGATGAAATAGACGTAAAGTGCGGCCAGGGGATCAAGACCGCGCAGCGCGAATATGACCGCACCCACGAATGCGGTGAGGGTGAGCGCGATGACCGGCGACAGCGGGATCATCCATCGCGCCCGCTCGGGCCGGCGCTCAAGCACGAATTGCATGGTGATCGCCCTTGCGGCTGTCAGGCCTTTCATGGGCGCCGGCCATCAGCAGACCCACGGTTTCATAGCTCAGCTCGCCTGAAGGATAGATCTCCGACATCTCGCCCCTCGAAATCACGGCGATGCGATCGGCGATTTCAAAAATCTCGTCGAGGTCCTGGCTGATGACGAGAACGGCGGAGCCCTGGCGCGCAAGATCGATGAGCGCCTGCCGGATCAGAGCGGAGGCCCCGGCGTCGACGCCCCAGGTGGGCTGGTTGACGACAAGCACGGTCGGCTGGCGGTCCAGCTCTCGGCCAACGACGAATTTCTGCAGGTTACCGCCGGAGAGCGAGCGCGCCTCGGGATCGGGCTTGCCTTTGCGGACATCGAACTCGCGAGAGACACGTTCGGCTACGGCGGCCGCCGATGTCCGGTCGACAAGTCCGGATCGGACAAGGCTGCCATCGGCGCTGTGACGGGTGAGCACGACATTCTCGGAGAGGGCAAAGGCCGGCACGGCAGCATGGCCGAGCCGCTCCTCCGGCACGAAAGCAGCCCCGAGCCTGCGCCGCTCGGTCACACCGAGACGGCCGGCAGGCGTCGCGCCGATAATGATGGCATCGCGGCGGATATTCGGACGCTCTCCGGACAATGCCGCAAAGAGCTCCGACTGGCCATTACCGGCCACACCGGCAATCGCGACGATCTCCCCTGCCCGCATGTCCAGCGCGATATCCTTCAGGGCGACGGCGAAGGGGCCGTCGGCCGGCTGGTCGAGGTGATCGATGCGCAGCTTGACGTCACCGGCGGAGGGTCGTCTTGCGGGACGAACCACCTTCACATCCGCACCGACCATCTTGCGAGCGAGGCTCGCTGCGGTTTCCTTTTGCGGATCGGTTTCGTCAACGACCTTGCCGTGGCGCAGAATCGTCGCCTTGTGACAGAGCGCCTTCACCTCCTGAAGCCTGTGGGAAATATAGAGAATGGCACAGCCCTCGCCGGCAAGGCGGCGCAGCGTCAGAAAGAGCTGATCGGCTTCCTGCGGCGTCAGCACGGCGGTCGGCTCATCCATTATGAGCAGCTGCGGCTTCTGGAGAAGGCAGCGGACAATCTCGATGCGCTGGCGCTCCCCGACCGACAAATCCGCGACTGTCGCTGCAGGGTTGAGGGGCAGGCCGTATTCGCTCGAAACACGGGCAATGGTGGCAGACAAGGCTCGCATGTCGAAGTCGCCGGTGATGGCAAGGGCTATGTTCTCAGCAACGGTGAGGGCCTCGAAGAGGGAGAAATGCTGGAACACCATGCCGATACCGAGCTTGCGTGCCGCGGCAGGGCTTGAAATCGAGACGGGCTTCCCGCGCCAGCGAATTTCTCCAGCGCTCGGCTGGAGAGAACCATAGATGATCTTGACGAGAGTCGACTTGCCCGCACCATTCTCGCCGAGAAGCGCGTGAATTTCTCCAGGCTCGATCCGCAACGTCACGTGATCATTGGCCTTGAGATCGCTAAAAAATTTGTCGATGCCGACCGCTTCCAGGAGATAGCGGCTTGCGGCTTCCGACTGATTGGCTGATGCCGACATTGAATTTCCCCCTGCCGGGCGGGCCATCTTACGCGGTCCGAAGGGCGGCTGATAAGGGGCGAGCAGCGATTCTCAACTGTTCATCGCGCCCGAGGAGGTCGGCGGCGACGGAAGCGGCGATGACGGCGGGAAGCTTCGAGCGGATGACCGGCACTCCGATCGGGCAGATGAAATTGCGCAATGCCGCATCGGTGATGCCGGCGGCGCGAAGGCGCGACAAGAAACGCGCGCGCTTGGTCTCGCTGCCGATCAGTCCGACATAGGCAAAGCTCTGCCGTTTCAATGCAGCAAGCACGATGTCGAAATCCAGGGCATGGCTGTGGGTCATAATGAGCACGAAAGAGCCTTGCAGAGCGGACAGAAGTGCGGCGGGAGGCGAGGCCATGAGCTTCACTTCAGCGTTCGCCGGCACCGCCGCAGGAAAGGCATCGGGCCGCGAGTCGATCCACTTCACGGTGAAGGGCAGCGGTGCCAAGGCCAAAATAACGGCGCGGCCAACATGGCCGGCACCGAAAACATAGATGGAACGAGGTGTTTCACCGAAAAGCTCATGCAAGACATTTCCGTGCAGGGCAATTGCGGCTGCAGGGCCAGACTCGACGATCCGGCGGGTGATTTTCGAACCGTCGAGAACGGCTTCGGTCGAAAAGCTCGCCCTTTCTTCCAGGCGCGCAAGATCTTCGATCCAGCCGCGGTCAGATTGGAGAAATATCTCGGTCAAAAGCTTCACCTGCCCGCCGCAGCATTGGCCGAGGTCGGGGCCGAGCACGCTCGAAGCGATAAAGAACTCGCTGCCGCCTCTTGCCAGCGCAGCCTGTGCCTCGGCAATGGCGCGCCACTCCAGCGCGCCGCCGCCGATGGTGCCGCGGAAAAGGCCATTTTCAGCGATGATGAGCCTGGCACCCGGCTCGCGCGGGGCGGAGCCCTTGACGGCAATGACGCTCACCATTGCACAGTGTCCGTGGCGGGCGAGGAAATCGGCGATGGCTGTCCAGATGCGCATGTCTAGCTGCCTGATTTTTTAAGCGCGGTGACGGCGCGCATGATGGACTCCGGCGTGGCCGGCGCATCAAGCGGCGGCACGGCACCGGGCTTGAGGCTGGCAACGGCATCGTTGATGGCACAAAACACCGAAATTGCCAGCATCAGCGGCGGCTCGCCGACCGCCTTGGAGCGAAAAATCGTCGGTGAAGGATTGCCGGGCGATTGCCACAAACGCACCCGAAAATCGGCTGGCACGTCGCTCGCGGTCGGGATCTTGTAGGTCGAAGGCGCATGCGTGAGGAGCCGGCCCTTGCCGTCGAACACCAGTTCTTCGGTGGTTAGCCAGCCCATGCCCTGCACGAAGCCGCCCTCGATCTGGCCCATGTCGACGGCTGGATTGAGTGAGCGGCCGACATCGTGAAGAATATCGACGCGGTCAACGCGCATCTCGCCGGTCAGCGTATCGATCGTGACCTCCGAACAGGCGGCACCATAGGCAAAATAAAAGAATGGCTCACCTTGCGCTTTGGCGCGGTCCCAGGAAATTTCCGGCGTTGCATAGAAGCCGGTCGAGGACAGCGGCACGCGCGCCATATGAGCCTCAGCCAAGAGATCGGAGAAGTCGATGGCCCGGCGGCCAATCCTTACCTTGCCGCCTGTGAATTCGATGCTCGACTTCGCAACGCCATAATGCTTCGCGGCAAAGGCGACGAGCCGCTCTCTTACGGCGGCAGCGGCGGCCTTGGCAGCCATGCCGTTCAAATCCGACCCGGAGGAGGCGGCGGTCGGCGAGGTATTCGGCACCTTGTCCGTCGTCGTTGCCGTGATCTTCACCTTCTCGATAGGAATGCCGAACTCATCGGCGACAACTTGAGCGACCTTGATATAGAGCCCCTGCCCCATCTCGGTTCCGGCATGGTTGATCTGAACCGATCCGTCGGTGAAGACATTGAGAAGCGCGCCCGCTTGATTGAGATGGACAAGCGTGAAGGAGATGCCGAATTGCACCGGCGTCAAGGCAATCCCCTTCTTCAATATGTCGTTGGCTGCATTGAATGCCGCGATCTTGCGGCGGCGGGTGCGGTAACTCGATGTGCGCTCAAGCTCGGCAACAAGCGGCGCTATGATGTTCTCCTTGAGCTTCTGGCCATAGGACGTGACGTCACGGCCGGCGCGGTAGAAATTGCGTATACGGACGTCGAGCGGATCGAGTTTTAGGGTTTGGGCGATGGCATCCATCATCTGCTCGGCAAAGAGCATGCCCTGGGGCCCGCCGAAGCCGCGGAAGGCGGTTGCCGAAACGGTGTTCGTCTTGAGGCGGCGGGAAAAAATCCGGGAGGCCGGATAGAAATAGCAATTGTCGGCATGGAACATGGCTCGGTCGTTCACGCCGAGGGACAGATCGGCGGAACAGCCGCAGCGGCCGTTCAGCGTCACGTCCACGGCGCTGAGAACGCCCTTGGCATCGAAGCCGGCCCGGTAGTCGACGCGAAAATCATGGCGCTTGCCGGTCATGATCATGTCGTCGTCGCGGTCGAGACGAATCTTGGCAGGCCTGCCGGTTTTCGCCGCCGCAAGGGCTGCGAGCGAGGCCCATTGCGCGGCCTGAGATTCCTTGCCGCCGAAGCCGCCGCCCATGCGCCGGCACTCGCAGGTGATGTCGGCATCGGAGCGTTTCAGCATTCTTGCGACGCAATGCTGGATCTCGGTCGGGTGCTGGGTGGAGCAATAGATGGTCATGGCGCCGCCCTCATGCGGCACGGCAAGCGAGACCTGACCCTCGAGATAGAAATGCTCCTGGCTGCCGATGGCCAGGCGGCCTTCGAGGCGGTGGCGGGCGCGGGCGAGTGCCAAATCGACGTCGCCGCGCAGGAATTGATAGGGAGGGAGTATTTCAGACTTTGCTTCGAGCGCATCTTCGATTGTCAGAACGGGACGCTCTTCGGCAATCTCAATCTTGGCAAGGCGTCCGGCGCGGCGCGCGGCGTCACGCGTTTGGGCGAGAACCGCGAAGATCACCTGGCCGTGAAATTTGATCCAGCCGTCGGCGAGAATGGGATCATCGTGCAGTCCTCGGGCGGGACTGCAGTCATTCAGGCCGGGGATATCAGCCGCGGTGAGGACAAGGACGACGCCACTGGCTTTTTTGACCGCGTCGAGATCGAGCCGGGTGATGCGCCCGCGAGCGCCCTCCAAAGCATAAAATGGGGCAAGATGCAGCGTGCCCTCGGGCTCGAGCTTGTCGTCGATGTAGACGGCGGCTCCGGTGGCATGGCGGGCGGCGCTGTCATGGGGCAGCGGCTCGCCCATGACGGGCTTGAGCCGTGGAATGGGCCGGCGCGCAATAAGCTTAGGCAACGCGTCCAATATCGGTCTCCCTGAACCCGACCACCCGGCTGTGGCGCGTGGTATTCGATATCAACTCACGGATTGCCTTTTGCAAGAGAGCCTTGGCTGTGGCCATGCGATAGGCCGCTGATGCGCGGTGGTCGTCGATCGGCTGATAATCTTCCGCCAATGAGGGCAGCACGGCCAGCATCGCCCGCTCATCGTCAAGGCGCAAACCGGTGAGGGCGGCCTCGGTACGCCTGGCGCGTCTTGGAGTGCCGGCCATGCCGCCGAAAGCTATCCTTGCCCCGGCAATCGTGCCATTGGCCATTTCAAAGCTGAAGGCGCCCATCAAGGCCGATATATCCTGGTCGAAACGCTTGGATATCTTATAGCAGCGGAAGGCCATGGAGGGCTTGAGCTTCGGAATCCTGATGCCGGTGAGGAATTCGCCGGGAGCGCGATCCTGCTTACCATAGGCAATGAAATAATCCTCAAGCGGGATGGTGCGCCGGCTCATGCCTAGGCGCAGATCGAGCGTGGCGCCAAGCGCTATCAGCGCAGGCGGCATGTCGCCGATCGGGGAGCCATTGGCGATATTGCCGCCAATCGTGCCGGCTGCGCGAACCTGTTTCGAGCCGAGGCGGCGCGTGAGCTCGTGCAAGTCGGGATCGAGGCTTGCGAGCTCGCGTTCCGCATCGGCGTAGGTGACACAGGCACCTATGGTGAGCGCCTCTTCAGCTTCCGAAATGCGGTCGAGGCCGGCGCGATGGAGGAAGATGATCTTGGGCAGCTCACGCAGCTGCTTGGTTATCCACAAGCCGACATCTGTTGCGCCAGCGACCAGCACGGCATCTTGATGTCTGGCATAAAGTTCGGCGAGGCTGTCGATGGAAGCCGGAATGCTGAGGAAACTTTGGTCATCGCCGATGAAAACATCCTCGTCGCGCTGAAGGGACTTTAGCGCGGCCAGGATGTTGGGCGCGGCCGCGGCATAGGAGTCCGCCGGCTCGCCCCGGCAGCAGCTCAGCGCGGCATCGACGATCGGCCGGTAACCGGTGCAGCGGCACAGATTGCCCGCCAGCCAGTCATTTACATCGGCTCGGCCCGGCACATGACCCGAATGGTAGAGGGTGAAAAGGCTCATGATGAAGCCCGGCGTGCAGAAGCCGCATTGCGAGCCATGGTACCGCACCATGGCCTCTTGGACGGGGTGCAGATTGCCCTCGCGCTGGGCGAGGTCATCGACCGCTACGATTTCCTTGCCGTCGACATGGCCCATGAGCTGGATGCAGCTGTTCACGGCCTCATAGCGGATCTTGCCTTCCTTCAGCGTGCCGAGCGCGATGGTGCAGGCACCGCAGTCGCCCTCGGCACAGCCCTCCTTGGTGCCGCAGGCGCGCTCCTCAAGACGCAGATAGTCGAGCACCGTATCCATAGGCCGGACATCGGCAAGCTCGACGACCCTGCCCTGGCGCAGAAACCTTATGGAATGCACTGTCATCTAGCTTCCCCGGTAGGTGGAATAGCCGAATGGCGAGAGGAGCAAGGGCACGTGATAATGCGATTGCGGCTCCGCGATACCGAAACGGATGGGTATGACTTCCAGAAAGGCAGGCTTGGGCAAGGGTACACCGTGGTTGCGGAAGTAATCGCCGACGAAGAAACGGAGTTCGTACATGCCTTCCTTGAACTCGCCGTCGGTCAGCAAAGGCGCGTCGATACGGCCATCGATGTTGGTGGCCGCGGCCTTGAGGAGCCGGGTTTCGGGATCGAGCCCATAAAGCTCGAGCCGCAGGCCGGAAGCGGGGCGGCCCGTCATCGTGTTCAATACATGCGTGGTCAGACGCCCCATCGGTCTTCCAGCTCCACAGAGGCGCATTTTCCAGTATTTCAGCGGCGGGAAAAAGCGGAAAATTGCACATTTCGGCAATCGTAGCAGGGGAAGAATGCAACGCAGCCGCCGTCATTTAAGTCTTCCTCGGCGCAGGACGACAGGCTAGCAACGCCGGAACGAGGGACCAATGGGCTCAGCAAGCATTCATTACCTTGAGAAACTCGTGGGTTTTCCCACGATTAGCCGCGACAGCAACCTCGATCTGATCGGTTTCGTGCGCGCCGAGCTCGAAAGTGCCGGCGCCGAATGCACAATAATTGCCAGCGATGACGGAAGAAAGGCCAATCTGTTCGCCTCGTTAGGGCCGCAGCACAGGCCTGGGATCGTGCTCTCAGGCCATACGGATGTGGTGCCCGTCGAGGGCCAGGCGTGGACGTCCGATCCTTTCACGCTCAGGCGCAGCGGGGAAAGGCTCCATGGCCGAGGCAGCGCGGACATGAAGGGGTTCATCGCCTGCTGCCTGTCGCTATTCCAGGCGGCGGGGGCCCGCCCGCTCACGACACCCCTGCATCTGGCGTTGTCCTATGACGAGGAGGTGGGGTGCATCGGGGTCAGGCGGCTCATCGACATGATGGAGCAGATGCCTCAGAAGGCGCGCTTCTGCATCGTCGGCGAGCCGACGAGCCTGCAGGTGGTGACGGCCCATAAGGGCAAGGTCGGGATGAATGTGCTGTGCAAGGGGCTCGAGGCCCATTCGGCACTGGCGCCGCTGGCGGTGAACGCCGTCTATCTGGCGCTCGATCTGATATCGGAGATCCGCGCTTTGCAAAGGGAAATCGCCGCCACGGGAGCGCGCGACGGCGATTATGAAGTCGCCTACACCACGCTCCACGCCGGCAATATCGCCGGCGGCGAGGTGATCAACATCGTGCCCAATCGCTGCAGCTTCGACTATGAGATCCGCCATCTGCCGGAGGACGATCCGGCGAAGATCATCGGTCGCATCGAAGGTGCCGCGGAGAGAATTCGGGCGGAGGCCCGCAAGATCCATGCGGGTGCGGACATTGTGCTCCGCCCGACCAGCGGCTATCCGCCGCTCGACACACGGCCCGACAGCGAGGTCGTCGGTTTCGTCAAGGCCCTAACGCTCGGCAACAGCACCGGCAAGATCAGCTTCGGCACGGAAGGCGGATTGTTTCGGCAGCGGCTCGGCATTCCGACGGTGGTCTGCGGGCCGGGCAGTATCGCCGTGGCGCACAAGCCTGATGAATATATCGAGACGTCGCAGATCGCAGCATGCGATGCGATGCTGGCGCGGCTGCTCGCGCAGCTGTAGCAGATCTTTCTTGGTCACTCCGACGAAAGTCGGGGTCCAGCTTATGGCGCTGAATAACTGAAGCTGGATCAGAGGCTTTCGCCGGAATGACGATGAAAATACCGTCATGGCCGGGCTCGACCCGGCCATCTCGCGCCAGCGGCAGATGCGCGGGTCAAGCCCGCGCATGACGACCCAGAGAACGTCATGATGGACCCCACCAGCGGGTATTTCTTTCCCTCCCCCTTGTGGGGAGGGATGTCTGAGCGAAGCGAAGACAGGGTGG
>DATFOT010000039.1:0-13206 GCA_035265265.1 Aestuariivirgaceae bacterium
CACAGCCGTGACTGAAGGCGCGCACGTCTTCGGCGAATAATTTCTTAGTCGGCGTATCATGCATGTAGATATCATGTGCATTCGGGAACAGAAATTTGATCCGCCCCAAGGCATTATCGTCCCCCGGGGGCTGCCTCACACCAAAGGGAATCTTGCTGCCATAAGACCACCAATTGACCGAACGAGAGCTGACGACCTTGCCTTTGGCGTTGACGACTTCATATCCCTCGCGGTCGAGATATCCGCGGTCTCTTGCCAGATAAGGCATCATTTCATACCGAATAATCGACTGCGGTACGCCCCAATAGGGATTGATGACCACGGTTTCCATTTCATCGCTGAACACGAATGTCTGTGTTTCCGGCTTTCCGACGATAACTTTCGTGCTCCAGGCGATCTTGTTTTCATCTACAAGACGAAGCTCGAAGGCGGCCTGATTTACCAGGATGTAACGCTTCCCGACATCGCGCGGCAGCCAGCGGACTCGCTCCATATTCATGACCAGCTTCTGAACATTGTTCTGGGCAGGCTTGGCATTCAGAGCATCAACCGTCGCCTTGTCTATCCAGCCGGTCTGCTTGATCTTGTTTTTTGCCTGAAAGGTCTTCAGCGCTTTTGAAAGCGCTCTGTCGAGAACCTCTTCATAGGCTTTCAGGTCAGGCTCGTCGCTCGGATGCCCCAGCATCCAGGCGAGCGCACTATCCTCGCCCAGCAGGCCAGCCCCCACCATGCGCGATCTGATAGGAATTACGCGCGCATCGCGCTCGCCGGTCTTCACTTGTTTGCCGGCTGCGATCTTCGTTGGCCCATTGCTGCGCCCTTCTTTCCGCAACTGGGCGAGGGTGGCCTTCATTGCCGAATAAGCGGGATGTGGAGGCGCCAGCGAGCGGAGATAAACGTCGGGAAAGCCACGCTGCGAAAATTGATAGAGCGTATGTCCGAGGTCGAGTTTGTCCGGCTCGAGGTCATAATAGCCGGAAAGTCTCTTTGGAATGATGCGCCCGCGGTAGAGGTGTTCGGCGTATCGAAGCGTCATTGCGGTGATGGCCAAGTCCAGCTTGGCAAGGTGGGCGACGTCTCCTCGCAAGGCGGACGCTGAGTCCTGGAACGATCCCAGGGTGGGAGGCAAATAATCCGCTGACATCAAGCCTTCTTCTTCGGCGCGGCTCAAAAGCTCGAGCACACGTTTGGCTTTATAACTCAGACCTTCCGACGTAATCCATAAGGGTGCGAATGTGTTCAGTCGGTAGAAGTTGATAATAGCGTCGCGCTGCTGCGGCGTGACCGTGATCGGCGTGTCGGTGTTACGTAGCTCGTCAAGGATCGTTGATGCCAGCACGAGGTTCGGCTTTGGGGCCTCGAGCTTCGGGTTGCTCAATGCGACGAGCTTGACCGGCTGGTAGTTGGCAAAACCTGCATCGGGTGATTTTGGCTTCCCGATCACAACCGCATCTGGTTGATCGAAGCGGAAGCGGGCGTAGCGCTTGGTCTCCTTGCGCTTGTAAAAGCGGCGGTTGGAGAAGCGGGGCTTGTCAGAATCAAAGAAGCCATCGTACTGCTGCCGCCGGCGAGACTTCTTTTTTCTACCAAAATTTTGGAAGTTTAATCCCTGAGCTCTGCCGAAAGCACTTTGGATCTGCCAATTGTCGCTGCCTTTTGCAGACAACGGTACGCTCAGCGTTGACAAGCCGACTGCACTAACCAGGCCACCAAGGAGACTGAGTACACAGAGACGCGGAATACTCATGGGTTATCAAACCTTTCCACAACTATACTACGTCTCGCCTGTCATGCAACGGAAAGCAGACATTTTGGTTCCGCACCGCACCAAAATCAGCGATTGCATCCTGAGACACCGTGACATGTGTGCCACATTCTGATGTTTAATTACGGAGGCCTGCGGAGACGTGCGGAAACCAGCGTTTCGCAGCATCCATATCCTGCTCCGTTAGCGCGTGTCCTGCAGGGAGGGACTGATGATCTACATCGGCTCCTGCTCCTTCAAGATTGTTGCCAGGCGCTTGGCATTTGCCAATGGCACGATCATGTCGTGCTTCCCGCTGATAATCAGTATGGGCTTGGCGTCGAGCCGCCCGTGTACTGGCTCATCGATCGGCACCATCGCGCGATACAAAATTCCCCCCGCCAGGATTTCTGGTCGAAGCTGCAGCAATGCAGCGGCGATATTGGCGCCGTTGGAATACCCGAGTGCAATCGGCGACTCTAAATCGTACTTTTTGCACGCATTTACGGTGAAATCGGCAAGCTCGCCGGCGCGTCGCCGCAAGTCCTCGAGGTCGAAAACACCCTCAGCGAAGCGGCGAAAGAAGCGCGGCAGGCCGTTTTCCAGCACTTTTCCCCTCGGCGACAGCAGCGGTGCTCCTGGAGCGATCGCACGGCCTAACGGAAGCAGGTCGTATTCATTTCCACCTGTCCCGTGCAGCAGCAGAAGAGGAGTTGCCTTGGTTTCGCCTCCTGGTTCGAACCGATGGATGAAGCCAAGATCTTGTTCCGTCATGGCGCCTGCTCGAGCAGGGGCAGGATGGCTTCGATCCGCGGCCTCCGATTTTCGAGAAAAGGGGGAAGCTTCAGTGAGCTGCCGAGAGACCCGAGGGGTTCGTCTACGGTAAAGCCCGGCTGCTCCGTGGCAATCTCGAATAAGATGCCGCCCGGCTCCCGAAAATAGACAGACCTGAAATAGAGCCGGTCCTTTTGTTCGGTCGGCTGCAAGCCGTGTTCGGTTCGAAGCCTATGCGCCATCCGCGCCTGTTGCTCATCATCCTTTGCAGCGAAAGCAATATGATGAACCGAGCCTCGCCCCATTCTATCCGTGAGAAAATCCCCCGCCTCGCGAACGTCAAGGATATCGCCTCGCCCAGAGTTCGATGTCAGGCGAAGGACCGTTCCGTCCTGTTCTGCGGCCTTATAATTCAGGATGTTGGCGAGGATTTCGCTTGTAGGTGCTGCCAGGGCAAGAAGCAATCCAGCGCCGTGGAGGCACCGTATGGAATGCTCTGCAGGAATGGTGCCATTGCTCCAGCCCGGCTCGGCTGGGACGCTGCTGCCGACGAGCGCCAGAGCAAGCCCGTCCGGATCGGTAAAAGCCAGAAAGGGCTCCCCGAATCGACGCGTGATCAGCTGGTGATTGACACCGAGTTCGACAAAGCGGTGGATCCAGAAACTCAGCGCGCTGGTCGGCACACGCAGCAGCACCTCCTGCACGCTTCCAACTCCCAAGCGACCCGCGGCTGCATTGCTCCAGGGAAAAAAAGTCAAAATACTGCCAGGCCGTCCACTCTCATCGCCATAATAGAGATGATAGGTTTCGGGATCGTCAAAGTTCACCGTCTTCTTTACTAGCCGCATCCCGAGCACCCGGGTGTAAAAGTCGCGATTGCGTGCGGCATTTCCGGCAATAGCCGTAATATGGTGAAGTCCGCCCATAGCGCCTCGTTTTCACACCGCAAAGCTTCAACCGATATGGACGCGCCGGTTCTGCTGCGCAACAACCCTTTGGGGCGGCTCCCTCTTAGGATGAGCATCGATAATTGATTCAACCAGAAGCATGGGCTCAGGATTTCTTAAGTCGCTGGATTTAGGTTTCTCTTTAAGGAGAGAGGAATCACGATGGATGGGCCTGTTGTCCGCAACAGCCGCAGGCTGAGCCTGGCGCTAATCCTAATTGCCCTTCTCGTGTTGGGCAGCACGGGTAGCGTTATTTTTTATGCGCTTACCGCGCTTGCCGGCAGAACCGACCAGATTGAGAAGGAGCTCACGGCGAGTGCCGGGCGGGCGGCTCTTCGCGCCTTGGAAACCCGCCTGGGTGACATCAACAGGGAGTTTTCCCATGGCGACGATATCCAAAACCCCCGTCACGGGGTATCGCTCTTTGATTGGAGGGTGGATGATTTGTGCGCCAGCACACGACTCGGCGTGAATTTCGACATTGCGTTCCTGGTGAACGAAGCCATGCAAAGTCTAGCCGGCTGTGTCGATGGCCGGCGTATATCCGTGGATCCAACCCAGGCCATGGGCAGGGCCATTGCCCCGATCATTCGTGATATCAGCGCGCCAACCAGGCGAAAATCCGTTCGAACGGGCTTTATGCATACCAGTTTCGGCGTAGCCGCCATTGCCGTGGGCTCGGCCTGGTGGAGTCAGGCCGACATTTCCGGCGCCCCGGCAATCATCGTTGTCGGCAAACGGCTCGATGAAAATTTGGTCAAGCGCATGAGCAGGGATTTCAACATTCCGGGCCTGCGCCTTGTGACTGATATGAGCGAAGTCAATCCGGCAGCGGCCGTCCGCGAGCCCGACGGACGTATCATCGCCAGCCTGGCGTGGACGCCTCGCAGCCTTGGCAAGATGGCATTGAACGAAATCCTGCCGACCGTCTTGGCAAATCTGCTGTTTCTTGCCGTTGCCTTCGCCGCCATGATTGGTGCTGTTTGGTGGGCGTTCCAGGCGGTGCACGACAGCAACAAGAAATCCGCTCATGCTGCCGTTCATGATTCGCTTACCGGACTGCCCAACCGCGCGGCGCTGATAGCAATGCTCGACGGGCTGTCCCGCCAGAAGGATCAGGAAGGCTCCGTTATTTTCATCGATCTTGATGGCTTTAAAGAGGTGAACGATTTTTATGGACATGAAATCGGCGATCGGTTGCTCAAGGGCTTCGGCGCCGGTCTTGCTACCCTCGTGAGCGACCAGGGTCTGGTAGCACGGGTCGGCGGCGATGAATTCGTCGTCCTTCTTACCGGTTCGGCGGTGAAATCAAGCGCCCATCAGCTTGCCGCTGCAGCAATTGCTCTTTCGGCGGAACCGCTTCGCGTGGGGCCCCACAGTCTCAAGATACAGGCAAGCGTCGGCCTGGCATCGTCCAGCTTTGAGAACGTCACCGGTGAAGAATTGCTGCGCCGCGCGGATCTCGCGATGTACGAGGCCAAGCGCCGCGGCGGCAGCAATATTGCGGTTTATAGCCACGACATCGATGCCGGAATGAAAAAGCGTATGAAAATGGCGGAGGAGATCCGCCAAGGCATCAAAAATCGTGAATTTCGCGTCGTATGCCAGCCGATCGTCGATGCCGGTGATCTGAAGCCTGTTGCAATGGAAATCCTCGCCCGCTGGAAGCGCGCCGATGGTGTCGTCGTAGCGCCCGAGGAATTCATCAAGGTCGCTGAGGAGCACAGCCTTATCGATGAACTGGGCAAATACCTGCTCGAACAAGGCTGTGCTGTGGCCGGCGCCCACAGGAATTTGCGTTTCAGCGTCAATGTTTCTGCACTGCAGATGCGGTCCATGGAATTCCTTGGGGTGGTGGACCGGACTTTGCAACGGTTTGCGATCGAACCCGCTCGGCTGCAGATCGAGATGACTGAATCCAAAATTCTGCTCGACGGTACGATATTGCGCCCTGTGATCGACGGATTGAAGTCGCGGGGCATTCAACTCGTCCTTGATGATTTCGGCACGGGGTATGCGAGCATTGCTTATCTGCGTCAGTTCCGGTTCGACGGCTTGAAGCTGGACCGATCGATCTGTTCTGAAGTGTGCAAGAGCGTCAATGCACTGATGATGGCGCAGGGAATGATACTGGTGGCCAAGGCGGCCGGCCTTGAGGTTGTCGCGGAGGGTGTAGAGAATAAGGAACAGGCCAATCTGCTCAAGCTCGCCGGCTGCACGCATCTACAGGGCTATCTCTTCGGCCCGCCGCAGGAGGTAACCCAAGGAGACTGGTTGAACACGGGGCTTCTCGAGGCCCCTGCGCCTTCGCCAAAGGTAAGTTCCCGCCATTAAATCATCACCAGTCTGGAACCTGGCGCCGACAGGGCCAGTTCTGGAACTGCAGATCCTAAGAGGACGCGAGCAATGGCGGGCGCTGGTCAGAAGCGGATGCTTTCCGATAATTTGGGCCGAAAGGCAGAAAATCAGGACGGCGATATGACATCGACGTCTGATCAAACCCCTCGGTCTTCGGCCGATATTGCGAGGCTTCAGGAGGAACTGGCAAGCCTGAGATTGACTGTGGCGTCTCTCATGGCCGAAGCGAAAGGCGGAGCAGCCAAGACGCTGCGCGCGGCCGGCGATCTCGTGTCGCATAAGGTCGGAGCAGTTGGCCAGGCAGCAGCTGAGAAAACCTCTTCCGTTGCCGAAATCACGGCCGAGCGCGCGCAAGGCTTGATCTCCGAGCTCGAAATCTGGGCGCGCCGGCGGCCGCTCAGCGCTATCGCCGGAGCAATGCTGGCCGGCATCATCATTGGAATGTTAGGGCGCCGCGCCCAGCGTTAACCAATTTCGCGAGAATATCTTACATTGATTTAGCGGCAATTCACCCGAAAATCGCTTGCGTGATTCAACGCACAATAGAGCGACTTACGCCCTGGCTACCGGACTGATGCAGCCGGAACTGCATCCCTATAGTAACGTTGAGTCACCTCTTGTTGGTGAGTGAGTTCATGCCTTCCCTGGGTCACGTCTATTGGCGAGGTTTTCTTCGCCTCCAGCTTGTTTCCATTAACGTCGACATCTATGCGGCAGCGGAAACCAAATCGGAGATCACTTTCAACCAAATTCATAAACCCAGCGGCAAGCGCATCAAATACGAAAAGGTGGTGCCCGGCATTGGGCGAATTGAGAGTAGCGACATCGTCAAGGGATACCAAGTGGAGCCGGATGTCTATGTGACGCTCGAGCCCGAAGAAGTGGAAGCCATCAAGCTGGATAGCAAAAAGACCATTGATCTTGTCCAATTCGTCAATCAATCCGAAATCGATGCACGCTATTTCGAGCGCCCTTATTACATAGTGCCCAAAGACGAGGTGGCCGCCGAAGGGTATTTGGTTATTCGGGACGCCCTGATGAAAGAGAAGAAGGTGGGCCTCGCGCAGATTACGATGCATGGCCGTGAACACCTCGTGGCAGTGATGCCGATCGAAAAAGGAATGCTGTTGGAGGTAATGCGCTACGCCAACGAACTTCGCGCCTCCGACAAATTCTTTAAGGATTTGGACAATGTGAAATACGACAAGGATCTGGTCGGACTCGCATCGGAACTGATTGCGCGCAATTCGGCGCGGTTTTCACCCACAAAATTCAGCGACAGCTACGCGGTGCAACTGGCCGAACTGGTCAAGAAAAAGGCTCGTGGCCAGAAAATCACTATTCCCGCAGGATCGTCCAAGGAGCCGAGTAACGTCGTCAATCTTATGGACGCGCTGAAAAAAAGCCTCGGCAAGGAAAAACCCGCCAAGCCTGCCGGCGCAAAACGCAAATCGGCAAGATAGGCAGCGTCCATTCGTCTCAAGCCTTTTCCTTTACTCGCTTGGGCTCTCACTGGATATAATCCCTTGAATTCTGGCTCGAGGTTGTTTTGTGGATTGATCATCGGTTACTTGCGCTGCGCCGCCACCGAGTGCTCGGATATGTTGCGGCAGCCGGGCTGGTGCTGGTCGCGGTGCTACTCAAGGAAGCGCTTCCCGGTCTCCCGCCTTTCCTCACCCTGTTTCCAGCAATCCTACTGAGTGCGGTAATCGGCGGCAGGGGCCCTGGAATTGCGGCGCTCTGCGCCTCGGTGCTGGTGGCCTGGCCGCTCTTCGTCTCTCGCGGAGCGCCATGGACGCCGGATTACTGGGGAGTTCTGAGCATCATCGGTTTTCTGGCCGTGGGTACCCTGATGATCTTCGTTGTTGATCTTCTGGATCAGGCAGTCCGGCGCGTCCAGAAGGAGAGGGAGAGGCTGGGCCTGGCCCTGCGTGCGGCGGACGCCGGTGCATGGGAGTGGACGCCTCCCGACAGACTGATCTGGGACCCGACATTTTATCAGCTCTTGGGGCTAGATCCCACCTTGCATAACCCTTCGCTCGAACTCTTCGTGTCGCGCGTCCATCCCAGCGATCGCGAAAAGATGCGCAACAGCGGTAGTGCGATTATGGCGGGCCAAGAGCCAAGCCCACGTGATGAGTTCAGGTTCCTTCGGCCGGATGGTACCACCGGTTGGCTGGAGAACCATCGCGCCGTCGCCTTCGACGGTGTGCGTCATATTATCGGCATCACGCAGGACATCACCCGGCGCAAGGAAAATGAGGATAGAATTCTCGAACTCATGCGCGAGGTGGCTCATCGCGTTAGAAACCAGTATGCAGTGATCCTGGCCATGATACGCGAAACAAACCGGCAGTCTCGCACGCCCGCCGAATTCCAAGCACAGATCGATTCGCGAATATCGGCATTGGCCCGGTCTCATGATCTCCTGGTCAATGCCGAGTGGGTGGGCGCGTCGATTTTCGATGTCGTGACGACCCATCTCGAACCATTTTGCTCTGCTGACCGCTTTCGAATCTCGGGCCCGCGCGCCGTCTTGACCCCGATGTCGGTCCAATACCTCGGCATGGCGGTTCATGAGCTGGCGACAAATTCTACAAAACATGGTGCCCTGTCGACGCGCGATGGCCGTCTTGAGGTTACCTGGTCAATAAAGAAGAACGAGGAAAGTAAGAAACGGCTCCAATTTCATTGGCAGGAATTCGGCGGACCGCAGGTCGATCAGGGGACCACACGCGGCTTTGGTCTCCAGGTTCTTGAACACCTCGCGCCGGTGGCCCTCGGCGGAACGGGTGTGCTGGCGTTCAATCGTGAAGGGATCACTTGGACCTTGGAAGCTGAAAACGCGTTCGTCAACTGAACAGGTTCGGGCTCTTATTCGGCTGCCTTGCTGCGGGAAACCCGACCATCGAGCATTGGGCGCCCCACGCTGGTGTAGCTGAAGCCTGAACGGGCCACGTCCGCCGGTTTGTAGATATTTCTCAGGTCGATCAGTATTGGCGATTTCATGATCGTCTTCAGCCTTTCGAGGTCGAGTGCCCGGAAGGCATCCCACTCGGTGACGATGACCAGCGCATCTGCGGCCGTTGCCGCGTCATAAGGTCCATCGGCGAAAGTGACCTTTTCGAGCAGGCGTTTGGCCGCTGTCATTCCTGCGGGATCGAACGCTTTTATCGAAGCTCCCTTGTCCTGCAATGCCTGGATAATGGAGAGGGACGGCGCATCGCGCATGTCGTCGGTATTGGGTTTAAAGGTCAGCCCGAGGACCGCGACCGTCTTGCCGCGCACGCTGCCGCCGCATGCCGCAACAACCTTTCGCGCCATGCTGCGTTTCCGCTGATCGTTTATTGCGACCGTGGCCTCCACGAGGCGGAGCTGCCTGCCATGGTCTTGCGCGGTCTTCACCAGCGCAAGCGTATCCTTCGGCAGGCAAGAGCCGCCATATCCTGGCCCGGCATGGAGAAACCGCGAGCCGATACGATTGTCCAGTCCGATGCCGCGCGCGACTTCCTGGACATCGCCTCCGCCTTCTTCACACAGATCGGCGATCTCGTTGATAAAAGTGATCTTCATGGCGAGGAACGCGTTCGCTGCATATTTGATGAGCTCTGCTCCTCGTCTGCTGGTGAATTGCAGGGGTGCTTGATTGAGGTAGAGCGGGCGGTAAACCTCAGTCATCGTCGCCCGGGCGCGTTCATCGGATAGACCGATGATGATTCGATCTGGTCTCTTAAAATCCGCGATGGCTGATCCTTCACGCAAAAATTCCGGGTTCGATACGACCGCGACATCGGCGTTCGGATTTTCTTCCTGGATTATCCGCTCAACCTCATCGCCAGTGCCAAGTGGGACGGTGGATTTGGTGACGACAACGGTAAAGCCACGTATGGCTTGAGCAATGAGACGTGCCGCTGCTTGCACATAAGATAGGTCGGCGTGGCCGTCACCCCGACGGGACGGAGTTCCAACCGCGATAAATACTACATCGGCCCGGCCAACGGGTCCGGAGATCTCGGTCGAGAAGGAAAGCCTGCCCGCCGCCGCATTCTGCCGTACCAGATCTTCTAGACCGGGCTCGTAGATCGGAATGTCTCCCTTGTTAAGAGCGGCAATGATCTGGGGATTGCTGTCTACACAGGTTACTTCATGGCCGAAATCCGCCATGCAGGCGCCAGACACCAGGCCGACATAACCCGACCCAATCATTGCGATATCCATGCAATTCCCCTGTTTAGTGCTGCTAAAGCCTCAAATTCCAACGATGCTTAAACCGCCTTCGGCCAACAGTCCAGATATCGCGAAGCCCGTGGTCTGCCCTCAGTCAGCGGGTCAACTCCCTTGATGAGGTTGGCGGAGGGCGCGAGTGAGAAGCTCCAGCGCAGCGGGCGGCAGTACCAGCTTCAGTGCTGCCGCTTGGCCCTCCTTGGACATCTTGGCCCATGTCTTGCGCAGAATGTCGATTACCTTCTCTTCCGCATGTTTGGCGGCAAAATCCACGAAGTAATCCTCAAGAAACACCAGGCAGATCACGTCCTCAAGGGCTTGTGCCTCGGCATCGTACTTCAAGCGCTCTTTGCGAACGAGGGATTGAACCCGGGCGATGATCTCGCTGCCGTATCCGCAGTGGCCCATGAGTTCGCCTGCGCGTCGCGCATGATAGTTTTTCAGCTCCGTCCGCCAGCGAAGATAGCCGACCCGTCCCTCAGGATAGTTCGCCCGCGGAGATGTCCACCGTTCGATATGTTGCGCGCGGGCGGCAATTTTCAGAGCTTCGGATGCCTCCGGTCGGAAACGATCCAGCATTCTGCTCATTCGGCGGCCGTATGCCAGTTCGCCCGGCTCACTGTGTTCACCAGCGGCGATCATGTTCGGATCCCGAGAGTTCGCCAAGTCGATGGCCGCTATCACGGCGTGATATCGATCATCCATGAAGTCAGGCTATCGCTCCACTGCGCGGCCCCAAAGCCGAATTTTGCCTTCTCGCCCGCGCAGCGCGTGAAGACCGAAGTCCCTGAAATCGGCGAGCAGCTCGGGATGGTTCTCGCGCCTTACCGCATCGATTACCTCCTGGCTAGCCAGGATGGCGATATCAAGTTGCCGCGTCATCGCCTCAATGCGGTTTGCCACGTTGACGGTATCGCCAATCACCGCGAATTCGACGCGCCGCTCGCCTCCGATGTCGCCAAGCACTACCTCGCCATGATGGAGACCGATGCCAATTCGCAACGGCTGAAGCCCCGCGGCTATGCGCTTACCGTTCCATGCAACGATTTTCTCTCCCATCAGGCAGGCACACCGCACGGCGTTGGTGGCATCGTCGAAACCGGTTTTGGGGGTTCCGAATGTCGCCATGAGCCCGTCGCCCAGAAATTTGTCGAGCGTGCCGCTGTTGGCGAACACGGCATCTTCGAAGATGGCAAGATACTCGCGGAGCAGGGCCATTGTCCTGACCCCGCTCAGGCTTGCACTGACGCGGGTAAATCCGATGATATCGACGAACAGCACCGTTACGATCTGCGTACGGGCAAAATCGAGCCGGCCGCCCGACTGCATGAGGTCATCGACGATGTTGGGGGAGAAATAACGGGCCAGGTTCGCCCGTTTTGTTTCCATATCGTTGAGTCGCTGCTGAAACTCTATACGCTCTGTTATGTCGCGGACCCCTCCGACCAGGCGCTGAGCTCTGCCCTGTTGGTAGACAATCAACCCCCGGAGCACCACCCACTTCAGCGAATCGTCGCGGGCTCGCACGCGGCATTCATGCAAAAATCGCGATTCTTGCTTAGCATAGCATTCCGCCAGATGGGCTTTGAAGCTCTTCAGATCCTCAGGTGGAAATTGTGCTTGGAAGACCTCCATCTTGTCTCCAAACGCGCCCTCCGGGAACCCGAGTATTTCATGAAGCCGGGGCGACAGATACGCCTTGCCGGATAGTATATCCCAGTCCCACAAGCCGTCATTCGCGCCACGCGCTGCAAGAGCATAGCGTTCCTCGCTCAGTCGCAGTTGTTCGAGCGATCTTTCTCTCTCTATGGCGCCGCCGATGACGCCGGCAGCAGCCTTCAGCACGTCTATTTCGGCGCTGCTCCATATGCGCTCGATTTTGCAATCATCGAAACCGAGAAAACCCCACCACTCGCCCTTCACCATGATCGGCACCGACAGAAACGACAAGGTGCCATGATCGAGAAACACCTGCCTTGCGTAACCGGTGACTTCGCGCAGCGTCGCCTGGACGACTTCCCCGCGCTGCCGCCGCCTTGGCCATTCACCGAGCTGGCTCGGATCGTTTTCGTCCATGAGGTTCATATTTTGATAGAGCGGATTGGTGGAAATAGGTTCGAAACCCGGCTCCGCCCAGTCGAACCGGCAGCTCTGTACCATTTCGCCATTTGGTCCGTCGTGCACTTCGAAAAGCGTCACTCGGCTCATGTCGGTTGCGAGTCCCAGGCGGCGAAGCAGTTCGGGAATTTCGTAACGCCAATCCGCGGCGGTCACAATCTGCGTGGCGGCAAAAGTCACTGCTTGGAGCATTGCAGTTCGCCGCCCCAGTTCTCTAACGGTTTCGTTTTCCAGCTGCCGGAGTTCCGTCATTGACTTTCTATGAGCCGGTCGACCACCTCATCCATGAGATCTGCCTCTACATTCGCGAATGCGAGCCGCAGAAACTGCTCCTGATCCGGTCCGAACATGCTGCCCGGAAGGCAAAGGACGTTTTGCTCGGCTGCGAGGCGCCGTGCCACGCTTTTGCCCGTCACGCCCTGGAAAGGATGCCTGATATAGGCAAAATAAGCACCAGCACTCACCAGCTGATATTTGAGCCCCGGCCGGCCGAACCCAGCGCGCAGTGCCTCCAGGCGCTTCGCCATCATAGCGCGTTTGCCCTCGCGCCACGAGGCCAGCGATTGTAGACCGAAAAGGGCCGCCTCCTGCGAAATTCGCGGGGCGCAGATCGATACGCAATCCATGATCTTCTCCACCTGCGAAAGAAACGCCTCATCGGCTATCACCGACCCCACTCGATAGCCCGTGAGCGCGTAGACTTTCGAAAAGCTGTAGAGCTGCACGAAGGTGCCGCGCCAGTCCGGCCGCATGAAGATATCGTGCGGCGGTGACAGCTCCGACCGAAAGTCCTTATAGGTCTCGTCCATGACCAGAGCTATCTCTCTCAGCTGGGCCAGCTCGAAGAATTCCGATATCGATGACGAGGGATAGACAGCACCCGTCGGATTGTTCGGAGTGACCAAAATTATCGCTCGCGTCCGTTCGTCGATGAGCCTTGCCGCTTCTGCCGCGGATGGAATGGCACTCGCTCCGTTGAGCGTCGGAAGGATCTTCGCCTCGATTCCCTGCATCGTCAGCCACATCTGATGATTGAAATAG
>DATFOT010000040.1:0-8949 GCA_035265265.1 Aestuariivirgaceae bacterium
GCGTCCCGCAATCTCCCGGAGTAAAGCACTCGCCCAATAATCATTCTGGGCCGTGCATTTAAAGTATCTGAGGTTGCATGCAGATGAGGACGCAGGTTTACGCAGAATAATTCCCGCTCTACTTGCAGAAACCGTCGAAAGAAATTGATTTCGAACGCCCATGCCGGTACCCATACTGGAAATTGAGGGGGATAAGGATTGCAAGTCATGGGCGAGAAACCAGAACTACTGGCTTTGACGGTTGACATTGTTGCGGCTTTCGTCGGCCGCAACGATGTGCAGGCCGCCGACCTGCGTGGATTGATCACCGAAGTCTATTGTGCTTTGAGCGACAGCGCGGCGGGCGTGGCGGCGGAATCGAAAAACGCGCAGGACCGGCGGCCCGCCGTTCCGGTCAAGCGCTCGGTTCAGGACGAATTCATTACCTGCCTCGAAGATGGCAAGAACTTCAAGTCTCTCAAGCGGCACTTGCGCACGCATTATAATCTGTCACCTGAACAATATCGCGAGAAATGGGGCTTGCCTCCGGACTACCCGATGGTGGCGCCGAACTACGCTGCTGCACGGTCGAAACTGGCGAAGAAAATCGGCCTTGGCCGTCGAAAAAGGCCGTGAGATTCATATCCGCCCGTTGCATGCAAAGCGCGCTTTCGGAAAATCAGCCCGCCGCTCTTGCGCTGACAGCTTGCTCGATTCATAAACTCGGGTACGAAAGCGCGAGAGCGATTCGGGGACGAGCGGCAGTGTCGACAGAAACTTCCAACGTGGCCTTTAGGGCTCAGTTGATCATTGCTGAGCAGCGGCAGCTCTATGATTACTGGGCATCCATTGCTGCCGGCCGCAGCATGCCGGCGCGCGATGATGTCAGCCCGGCTCATTTTCCACGCCTTTTGCCCTTCATCAGCCTGCTCGAGCGCGCCGATGGCCGACTGAAGGTGCGCCTTGCCGGAACGCGGCTGCGCGACATCTATGAGCGCGAGATAACGGGCCTGTTTCTCGATGAGATGGATTGGGGCGAAAAGCAAACCTATTGGGATGCGGTATACGATCACGTCGTCAAAACCTTGCGGCCCGCCCAGGGCGTCGTCCGCGGGCCGCGCCTCGACAAGAACCATCTGGTTCAGTTTTGGCTGCGCCTTCCGCTGCTTCATGAAGGAGCGGAAGCCGGTATGATCCTTTGCTATGACACCTTCGTCTCGGCTCAAATGCTGCCGCGCTCGATTGAACTTCTCGGCACCCAATCCGCTGACGATCGCGCATCCCTCGCCAATTACGGCTGACAAATTCAATTCCAATCCAGCTTCTCCTTCCTCACCCCGACGAAAGTCGGGGTCCAGCTTGGGGGCGCACAAAACAAGAGCTGGAGTCCGGTTTGCGCCGGATGAGGATGGCCAGAGGATGGCCGGATAAAATCCAGGCATTACGATGAGGATTGACAAGGTTGCGTTCTAGGCATTAAGTCTTAATAACAGATATTAGGCCTATGAGCAATCCTTATGAAAAAATCTTCTTCCCGCCTCCGCAAAACGCGAAACCCCGGCCGAGCCACCCCACCGACGCGGCGCGCAATCAAAAGCCACATCGTCGAGCTCGAGCCCGGCAAGCGCACGCTCGTCGAGCTCGACTGCGCCGAAAGTCCTCTGACATGGCTTCGCACCCGGCGCGATTCGACCGGAGAGCCATTGATCAGCGACGAGCAATATTGCGCGGGCCTTCGGCTCCACGCCGATTTCATCGCCTCTCAGCTCTCACCGCGCATCACCACCGATTGGGAGAGCCCGGGCTCGGGCGGCCCGCTTTGCGCCCCGCGCCGCGACCTCATGCACCAGAGCGAGAAAATACTGGCTGCCAAAAAGCGCTATTACGCCGCGCTCGATGCCGTGGGTCCTGAGCTTTCCCGCATCCTTGTCGAGGTCTGCTGTTTCGCAACCGGCATTGAAAGCGCCGAACGGGTTCTGGGCTGGCCGCGCCGCTCCGGCAAGGTCGTCCTTCAACTCGCCCTCACCAGTCTCGCCAGAGCCTACGGCATCATGGCGCCTCGGCGCTCAGCGCCGTCTTCGCATCCTGCTTGATCCGCGCAATCAGCGAAAGAAAGCCGTTCGAACGCTGCGGCGACAAATGATCGCCGAGCTGCAGTTTCTCGAGCTCCTTCGATACGTCCGTGGCGAGGATCCGCTCTGCCGTCTGGCCTGAGAACAGGGCAAAGGCAATGGCGATCAGCCCGCGCACGATCAGCGCATCGCTGTCCCCAGCAAAGCGCAATATAGCGCTGCCGCCCCCGTTTGATACGAAGGACTGCAGCCACACCTGGCTGGCGCAGCCCTGCACCTTGTTTGCAGGTATTCGGAAGGCATCCGCGAGCGGCGGCAGTTCCTTGCCGAGCTCGATGATATACTTATACCGGTCCTCCCAATCGTCGAGGACGGCAAAATTCTGTTCTATTTCTTCGATCCTTGGCAGCGCCACCAGCGTGTCCCGTTTCCGGCTTGCCTGGCCGTGCCGGTCTACTGGATTTATGCACTTGCGCGTCGGGCTGCAACCTCAATCCGCCGCTCAAACCGTCAGCCGCTTTTGGCCTGGCTTGGCCCGCGCCAGGATGGGATCAGATCGTCGATGCGCAGGGTATTCCGCGAAGCGTCCCCCTTGCCGGTGGCCAGCCGCATTGCGCTGCCGGTCATTATGGGATCGACGCGCGCCTGGTTGGCGATCGGGGCCAGATCCTCTTCAGGATGGCTCGCCCAGGCATAAAGCAGGTTCAGATTGTAGCGCGCCTTCGCCTCGATCCGCCCCAGCACATATTCGGCCGTCGTGCACTCGTCCTTGCCAGTGCACAAGACTCCGATATTGCTCATCGCCCGGATGGCCGAGTGCACGAGCAATGATCCCTGGCGGCTTTCCGGCGGCGACGGCAGCATAACGGCCACGGCCAAGACCAGCATTGAAGTTCGAATAGCGCCCATGGTTCTTCCCTTTTCTGGAAAGGAGCATAGGCCGCAAAAGCTCCACAAATGGCAAATGCCTATGGTGAACTTTTTCGAAAAGGCCGAGAGTTCGGGTAACCGGGCATTAACGATTAGCCGCCATCACCCTTGCGGCCGGCAGCGGCAAGTTTCGGTTAATCATCCGCAAGTCAATTGGCGCTAGATTATCTCGGGTGGGAAAGCGTTCGCAGCACATAATTGAGGACGAGGCCGAGCCGGAAACCTTAGGGGCAGGCCCGGTCGCTGTTCTATCCGGTGTCCTCATCGTGATGATGAGCACCGCGATCCTTTATAACGCGGTCATCGGCCAGCGCGGCGCGCAAATTGGTTCTGCCGGTGCCGAACCGGGCCCGCGCGTCGAGATCATCACCGCCGGCTCTAAGAATAAGGCGCCGCCCACCACCCGCATAACGGTTGTCGGCAAATCGCAAGGCAAAGGCGATGTTCTCATCGCCTCGGTGCAGAGCGAGCTTGCCGCGCTGGGATTGTTTGACGGCCGCAGCGATGGTGTTGCAGGCTATCGCACCCGCCGGGCGATCGCCGAATACCAGCGCCGCAATGGTTTGCCGGCGAACGGCAAGGCCGACCAGGAGCTCCTCGACCATATTCGCTTTACCACCAAATTGATTTCCGCAAGTGAGTACACCAACACCATCCCCGAGGAAGAGGGCCAGGAGCGGATCAGGAAGATCCAGTCGGGCCTTGCTGCTCTCGGCTATCGGCCCGGGCAGTTCGATGGCCATATCGGTGCCCAGACAAGTGCCGCCATTCGCCAGTTCGAAGGCGATCGCGGCTGGCCGGTCACGGGCGAAATCTCCGACGAGCTCATTGCCGAGCTCACCGACACGGGCGCTCTGCCGCAAGGCGAGGGGCGCTGAAACCGCGGTGCCTCCGCATCGCACCGGGCCATGAGCGTTAAATCCGCAATTTGGGTGCAGGCCCATTTGCGTCGCTGCAATGCCATGGGCCTCGCCGCCATGCTCATCAGGCGCGGCGCGGAGGAAGCCGGAAGCATCTATGTCAAGGTCAACCGGCTGGATGGGCGCGTATTGCTGATCGGTCCGGCACCAGGGCCGGCGCACGACAACCTCGGCGAGCGCCGCTGGGCGAAACTGATCGGCGATGGCCCGGTGCCGGAGGCCGAGGCCGATGCCTATCTGCGCCGCATCCACTCCAGAGACCCCGACATATGGATCCTCGAGATCGAAGATCGCAGCGGCACAGGTCTCCTCGATTTCGCCCGCGGCGTGTGAATTTGCCTCGTGAAGTTTCAAAATCCATATTAGGTATTTCTTAACCATAACGCGTTCTAATTCTGCGAGGGGAATTCAACAGTACGGCGTGCGAGGAAGTGTTCCGCGTTCAACACGAATCTGCGATAGCAGCATGGCAAACATCCTCACGTTTCCGTCAAGGCAGACAGCGGGCAAAGTAATCCGCAACCGTGGACCGGCAAGGATCATCATTTTTCCCGGCACGCGCATCGAGCGCCGCGAATTCAATCTGAGCGATCGGACGAAGCCGCTGAAGGGGCTCTCGAAACAGCTGCGCTCCACCGCCCTCGAGCTTGACGACCGCTAGGGCAGCCGACGGTCAGTTGGAATCAACTGACCATCGAGAAGCTGCTCGTCAATTCATGAGCTGGCGCAACTTTTCACCCTCCTATGCGAATGTATTGTGGGTCCGTTGCGCTAGCCGCTCGCCTGTTGGCCGACATTGGCGGGCTTGCACGACGACCGTTCCAGCGTGCGGGTGATCCGCTGCCGGTAAGCCGGGTTCTGAACGAAAACTCTCACCACGAAAAGCCCGCGCCGATCACCCGTCGCCACCCGGAAAGCTGCATCCTCGGGCGGCTCTTCCGGCGCTTCGATGCTGAACAGGCTGGTCTTCTTCTGTTCCACGATGATCGAGAACGGCACCTCCGACACCTGCCTGTCGTTCAGCGAGTAAATATTGTCGCCGTTGCGCGAATAGACATTCACCATCCAATAGCTCGCCGGCGTCTCGAGCGTCACCAGCACCGGCCCCGGTTTGAGGTCGAGAACGCATATGCCTTGCACGAACGCCAGGCTCTGCTGCCCGAGGATGGATGTCGCCTCCTTCTCGGAGAGCACGGCGAACCGGTTCTCGCCGTGGCTGCTGCCCGCTGCGCTCATGATGCGGCTCATTTCCAGATTGGGCACGAACAGCACATAAGACAAATGCACCGACACCGCGAGCAGGACCACCGCCGCCAGCCAGAACAGGCGGCGCCTCATGAACATGCTTCCTTCACGATCTGGGGCAGGGGCACGGCTGCATTCCCGCTTTTCACGCTGCTCGCCGGTGAGAACAGCGTCAGGGTGAATTCGAGATAGGATTGCCGCGGCAGCTTCAGCCAATTGCCGGGCTGGGGATCGCGTGAGGCGATCACCCGCACCTGGTTGTTCGGTTCGATGAGCGCGTTCTGCGACAGGATGGATTCCCCCGCACCGAATTCCGGGGAATCATTTTGCCGCGCCGTGACCCGCCACCATCGCGCCGGCGCCATCGACCCCTGGATGATGTAATTGCATGAGGGATCGAGACTTGCCCCCTGGCTGTCCAGGGTGGCGATATATTCCACCGCCTCGAATGTGCTCATCGGCAGCCGGCCATAGACGAGAAAATGTCCCCGCGTATAGGGATCGATGTTCGGGCTGCCCGCCGAAGGCCAGGTGCGCCATGGCCCGTTGTTCACGGAAAACCGCCCGACATTTCCTTCGATCACCTGGCTCGCGGTTGCCAGTCCGGCGCCGATTCCGGTGATCAGAAACAGCGGGATCGCGGCTATGCCTCGGAATTTGGTCTTCACTGCGGAACCATAAATGCGGCTGTTGCTAGTTGATGTTCTGTTTCTTCTTCTTCTTTTTCGGCTTGTCGCCGAAGAACATGAATCGCTTTTTCTCCGTCACCACGGCCGTCGGAGCCTGCTCTTTCTTGTTCTTGCCGAAGAAGCTGAACATGTCCTGCAGCACCTGGACCACGGCATCCGACGACCGCTTCTTCGTGGGCGCAATGTCGTCGGCGCCCCCCTCGCTCAGTTCCGGCGTGGCCGCGGCGGCGCTCATGCTCGAGCCGCTTGCCGCCGCGGCTGCGACCGCGTCTCCGGCGCTGGCGCCGGCGGGCACCTGGTCGGTGCCTTGATTCTCGGCGATATACTGCTGGTGGGTCTGATCGACAGGCACGCCGGGCAGCGCTTCGGCCACCTTATTGACGGACGCCTCGAGCATGTAGCGCTTCCACGTCATCGCCGGCAAAGTGCCGCCGGTCATTTTCTTCATCTCGCTGAAATCGTCGTTGCCGAACCACACGCCCGTGACGTTGTAGGCGGTGAAGCCGATGTACCACGCGTCGCGATAGGCCTGGTTCGTACCGGTCTTTCCCGCCTGTGGCGTGAAGCCGAGCAGCGCCCGCCGCCCCGTTCCATTCAAAACCACGCTTGCCATCATGTAATCGAGCTCGGCAACCTTCTCCGCCGGAATCGTCTGTTGCAGGGGCGGGGCATTTCGCTCGCGGCTGTAGAGCAGATCGCCATTGGGCCGTCTGATCTCCAGCACCGTATAAGGCTTGACCGCCTTTCCGCCATTGGCGAAGGCGGTATAGCCCGTGGTGATGTCGAGCAGCGTCACCTCGTTCGAGCCAAGCGGAAGCGAGGGAACGGGCAGCAGCGCCGACTGCAGGCCGGCCATGCGCGAGGCTTCGATGATCGCCTGCCGGCCGATATCCTTCATCAGATGAACCGGCACGGTGTTGTAGGAATGCGTAAGCGCGGTGGTGAGCGTGACCCGGCCGGCGTATTTTCCGGTGTAGTTGCGCGGCGCCCAATTGCCGACGCTGACGGGCGCATCCGATACCATGCTATTCGGCGTATACCCTGCCAGGAGCGCCGCCAGATATACGAAGGGCTTGAACGACGAGCCGGGTTGCCGAAGCGCGTCCGTTGCCCGGTTGAACTGGCTTTCCTCGTAATTATGCCCCCCGACGATCGCCTTGACCGCGCCGTCGGGAGCCAGGCTGACCAGCGCCGCCTGGGTCGCATTGAAGGCCGGCGCGTCGACTTCGAGCTCTTCATTGACGATGCGCTGCGCCGCCTGCTGCAGCCTGAGATCGGCCGAGGTCTTCACCTCGATGACATAGTCGCTCTGCAGGCCTTGCGCTTCGATCAGCGCCAGCGTTTCCTTATAGGCATAGTCGAGGAAATAATCCGGGCTGTAATAAAGGCTCTGGCTGATCACCCGGGGCGGGTCGCGCCGCGCCGCCAGAAGTTCGCCATGGCTGATGAAGCCGACGTCGAGCATGCGGTAGAGCACCACATTCGCCCGCGCCAGCGCCTCGGCGTTGTTCGCATGCGGCGCATATTTGGAAGGCGCCTTGAACAATCCGGCGAGCATCGCCGATTCCGACAGCGACACATCGCGCACCGACTTGCCGAAATAGAATTGCGATGCGGCCTCGACGCCGTAAGTCCCGCCGCCGAGATAGGAACGGTCGAGGTAAAGCTTGAGGATCTCATCCTTGCTGAGCCGCGCTTCGATCCACAGCGCCAGGAATGCTTCATTGATCTTGCGCCGGATGGTGCGTTCGGGCGTGAGGAACAGGTTCTTCGCGAGCTGCTGGGTGATGGACGAGCCGCCCTGCTTCACGTCATGGGCTCGCGCGTTTTCGACTACCGCGCGCATCGTGCCCTGCACGTCGACGCCGAAGTGCTGGTAGAAACGCGCATCCTCCGTTGCCAGGACGGCATTGATCACATGCGGCGGGATCTCATCGAGGGGGATGGCGTCATCCTGCCTTACGCCGCGCCTTCCGATGATCTCGCCGTTGATGTCGGTGACCGTGACGGCATATTCCCGGCCCAAATTCCAGATGTCGCCGGTGCCGCTGAACGGCGGCAGGGCGAACATCAGGAGGCCGAGGCCGAAAAACATGCCGAAGGTTGCCCCGTCATCGATCATGTCGATGAAAATTCGCCTCATTCCGCTGATCCGGAACCGGTCGACGAACACCGAATAGGCCTGAGCCGTGCGCCGGAGCCAGTCGGTGAACTCGAACGCCGACGAGCTGATGAGAGAGTCGATCGAGACGAAAACGCGGTAGATCGGATTTCTAACCGGAAGCTTGCTCAAGGTCTGGGCCCGCTGGAAGCTCAGTTGACTGGCACTGTTATGCAACCCCGCGCCGGCCCGCGCAACAGCAACGCGCATGGGCTTGGCCGGTGCGAAAAAAGCCACTAAACATGGCTGAACCATGGCCAAGTCATTGCCGAGGGGCCATATTGTTTCTGAAGCCTTGCCGCTAACCCGAGGACTTGGACCCATCGATGGTTGAAATCCCGTTCTGGAAGCGAAAGAAACTCACTGAAATGTCGTCCGGGGAATGGGAATCGCTGTGCGATGGCTGTGCCCGCTGCTGCCTGGTGAAGCTTGAGGACGAGGACACCGGCCGCATTCATTTCACCTCCGCCGCCTGCAAGCTGCTCGATGGCGCCACCTGCCGCTGCACCGATTATCGCAACCGCAGCAGAAAGGTGCCGGACTGCGTTCGGCTGACCCCTGAGAATGTCGGCGAGCTGTCATGGCTGCCGCACAGCTGTGCCTATCGCCTGCTGGCGGAGGGCAAGGATTTGGCCTGGTGGCATCCGCTCGTGTCCGGCCGCCCCGAAACCGTGCGCGAGGCCGGCATATCGGTGGCGGGCCGCACCCGCTCGGAAGAGCTCTTCGATGATGACGAGCTGTGGACCCTGCGCTGGCGGCTGCCGAAAGCCTTGCGGCGAGGGAAGGGGTGACCAATTCCTGGTCGCTCGTTTATCGTCATCGCCGGGCTTGAGCCGGCGATCCGCAGCTCGCGATGAGATTCGCGGGTCGAGCCCGCGAACGACGTTTGAACGCAAATAGAGATTTCTTCCGCCAGCTTTCGCTTCCGGGATGAAGGAGGGGTGGAGCGGCAC
>DATFOT010000041.1:0-3109 GCA_035265265.1 Aestuariivirgaceae bacterium
GGGATCGGTGGCACGCAAGGAGCATACGTCGGCGGTTCCCATCACGCTCGCCGAACAGGTTGAATCGACGCACGCCGCTTATGAAGCCGGGGCCTCGATCGCCCATCTCCACGTCCGCCGCGATGACGGGTCTCCGACCTCCGATCCCGACCGCTTCGCAATACTTCAGGCAGCTCTGAGGAAGCGCTGCCCCGGCATGATCATCCAGTTCTCGACCGGCGGCCGTTCCGGAAAGGGCTCCGAACGCGGCGGCATGCTGCCGTTGAAGCCCGATATGGCATCGCTGTCGACCGGCTCTTGTAACTTCCCGGCCATCGTTTACGAAAATCACCCCGACCTCATCCGCGAGCTGGCACTGCGAATGCGCGAGCATGGCATTAAGCCGGAGATCGAGGTCTTTGATCTTTCCATGATGTATCAGGCGATGCGCATGGTCGACGAGGACCTGCTTGTTCCGCCCCTGCACGTGCAATTTGTCTTCGGTGTCAGAAATGCGATGCCCGCGATCCGCCAGGTTCTCGACTTCCAGGTTGCGGAATTGCACCGTCTGATGCCCGCTGCGACCTGGACTGCTGCCGGAATTGGCCGCCACCAGCTGGAGGTGAACCGCTGGTCGCTCGAGCTGGGCGGTCATTGCCGCACCGGTCTGGAGGACAATATCCGCTGGGACGAGTCGCGTCTGGCCGCCGGCAATGCCGAGCTCGTCACCCGGCTGGCGGGTCTGTGCGTGCAGTTCGGACGGCCCGTTGCCACCCCGGCTGAAGCGCGGCAAATCCTTTCGCTCCCTGCTGCCTAGCCCTTGACCGTGCTCGGCATTGTCTCCTCCGGACTTGGCCGCGCCGCGGCAAAGGCGTCAAGCTTTTCCAGCCGCTGCGAAAGCGCCTCGAGCGTTGGATAAGCGGCCGCGGGAAAGTCCTTGTACCGGCCCAATTTCATATACCCGATCATCACGCCGGCGGTGATGTCGGCCTGGGTGAGCGTCTCGCCCAGGAAATAAGGCTCCTTGGGAATTTCCTCGAGCACCTGCAGGGCACCTTCCAGCTGCCTGTGGCAGCGCGCCATCCAATCCTGGCTGACATGCTTGGGAGGGTGGAAGGCGTGTTCGTAGGTAATCGTTCCAAGCTTGTCGATGGCGGCCGTCGCATAGGCTATGATCTGCAGGACGCGCTGGCGCTCCGGTTCCTGCGCCGGCGTCAGCGACCGGCTCGGCCCGGCGAGCCCGTCGAGATAGTCGATGATCGCCGCGCTGTCGATCAGCACGCCGCCATCCCCGAGCACCAGCGACGGGATTCGCACGATCGGATTGATTTTCGCCATTTCCTCGGCGTCGCTGAACACCGAAATGGCATTGCGCTTGAACGGAAGTTGGTAGAGATGGAGCGTGATCGCTACGCGCCGCACGAAGGGTGAATCATATTGGCCAACGAGTGTCATCATGTCGATAATCGCCTTTCCACCTCGTTCCTGCCGATGAGCGGCATGAGCAGCGCGAGTTCAGGACCGTGATCGCGCCCGGTGAGCGCGCGCCGCAGCGGGCTGAACAGCGCCTTCCCCGTGCGTCCGGTTCTCTCTTTGAGCGCATTGGTCCACGCGGTCCAGCTCGATCTGTCCCATGGTTCGGGCGGCAGCAGCATCTTGGCATCGCTCAGAAGTGCCTGATCTTCCGGGTTGAAATCGGCGCTAATCTGCCCACGGATGATCTCATGCCACTGCCGCGCCTCGCCAAGCGACGCGACATTGCCTCTCACCGCTTCCCAGAATTGCGGTCCTTCGTCGATGCCCAGCGCTCGAAGCGCCTCGGCCACCGCCCCATACCCCATGCCGTGAAGAAGCTTCGCATTGAGCGTGCGCAATTCGCCTTCATCGAACCGTGCCGGCGCGCGCGAAAGCTTGTCTAGACCGAAGCCCGCGACAAGGCTGTCCATGCTGTGATGCGGCACGATCGATTCCGAGGTGCCGAGCAGCGCTGCATGGCTGACCACCGCCATCGGCTCGATTCCGCTGTCCCGCAATGAGCCGATCGTCAGCGAGCCCAGCCGCTTCGACAGTCCTTTGCCTTCCCTGTCGGTAAGCAGGCTGTGATGGGCGAATTGCGGCGCGTGGCCGGCCAGCGCCTCGAAAATTTCGATCTGCACCGCCGTGTTTACCGCATGGTCCTCGCCGCGAATGACATGGGTAACGGCGAAATCGATATTATCCACGACCGAGGGCAGTGTGTAGAGATAGCTGCCGTCCTCTCGCACCAGTATCGGGTCGGAGAGCGTCGCCGTGTCGATGTGCTGCGGCCCCCGGATGAGATCGTCCCAGCTCACCTGCCGCTGTTCGAGCTTGAAGCGCCAATGCGGCCGTCGTCCTTCGCCTTCCAGCCTGCGGCGTTCCTCGTCGGTGAGCGCCAGCGATGACCTGTCATAGACCGGCGGCAGCCCCCGGCCGAGCTGCCGCTTGCGCCGGCGGTCGAGCTCTTCGGGCGTTTCATAGGCGGCATAGAGGCGGCCAAGCGCCTTCAGCTTCTCCGCCGTGGCGGCATAGCGCTCGAACCGTCGCGACTGATGCTCGATCCGGTCCGGTTCGATGCCGAGCCAGTGCAAGTCCTCGAGTATTGCGGCGGCGTATTCCTCGCGAGAGCGCTCGAGATCCGTGTCATCGTAGCGAAGAATAAAAATCCCTTTATTCTTCCGCGCCATGAGCCAATTCAGGATGGCGGTGCGCGCGTTGCCGAAATGCATGCGGCCGGTCGGCGAAGGGGAAGCGGACAATCGTCGTCATCGGTGCTTCACGATTTGTCGCGAAAGCCGTTGGTGATCGGATAGCGCCGATCGCGGCCGAAGTTTCGCCGGGTGATCTTGACCCCTGGCGGCGCCTGTCGCCGCTTGTATTCTGCGACATAGAGCATGTGCTGCACCCGTTCCACCACGGCCTTGTCATGCCCGCGCTGCATGATCTCAGCCACGGATGCTTCGTTCTCGACCAACTGCTCGATGATATCGTCGAGCACGGAGTAGGGCGGCAGGCTGTCTTGATCTTTCTGATCAGGCCTAAGCTCCGCGCTTGGCGCCTTTTCGAAAATGCGCCGCGGAACAACGATCCCTTCTGGACCCAGACAAATCTT
>DATFOT010000042.1:0-22274 GCA_035265265.1 Aestuariivirgaceae bacterium
TCATCTCGGCCCATGGGCCATAATTGTGCCGCGAAAGGTCTGATACGAAGGGCTGCGGTTAGCGGGTTTCGGGGTGTGTGATGTCCATAGTCTTACGTGTGTTTACCGCAGGCTTGATTATCGGCTTCCTTTCAAGCAGCTCTGAGGCCGGTCCAGTAGAGGCCGGCCCCGGCCCTCAGGCGGTTCAGCAGCTCCGGAAGGCTGACAGTCTGCTGCTTACGGAAGTGCCCGCTTTGGTGCGGAAGTGGACAGACAAGTGCCTGATCGAAGAGCGCAACGGCAGCGAACCGGCGTTGGATTGCTGGCGACAAGCGGCTGCGGCGCTCGGACCCTATCTGAAGGATCTCCGGGGACCACTGATCAATCAGGTTGAGCAATTGCAATCGACGTGGCTGAAGCGCGTCGAAGACCTGCAATCGTATCGGCATGCAGCCGCGGCGAGCGTCCCGGCCGTCGTTCGTCCGGTGTCGACCCGTTTCAATCAGTCCGATCCAAACCGGTTGGCCGGAACCGCAATGTGCTCTTCTCGGAAGCTCGGCGATCACCGAACATGCCTGGTGGCCCCGGTCAAAGTAGGGGATGGGCGGTACCAATTAAAGCTGAAGGCTGAATGCGCGCGTGGGTCGATCGCGGCAGTCGGCGTCACCGACGAAAGGGGCCGGTGTTTGAGACGCGTGGTCTCACTTTCCGCGGGAGACCGGCCGGTGCTCGTATCGAGCAGAGCCGAGCCCCGAGTCCTCGACGCGATTCCTTTCGGAAAGGGCGACACCTATGAATGCTACGCACGAAGGCATGAAAATCAGTCCTGCGATGCAGCGAATGCGCAAGCTGACTCCGCTTTATTGATAAAGGATTTGCCGAAAAAGAAAGCTCGCACTGTACTGCGGCAGAAGATCAAGACCGGGCAAGCAGCTGAAAAGGCATTGCAACAGGCCGACAAAAAACCGCAGCGGCGCAAAAAAGTGATCACTTCGAATGGCCAAATCCAGAAACGCCTGAAGAAATCGCCGGCCGCGGAGAAAGCTGCCCTCGCTGCTGTGGGTGATAAGCCGGTGCGGCGGAAGCCGAAGGGCGTGATGTGCATTTTATTCGATCGTAACTGCACTCCAAATACATAGCCTCCATAATCGCCTATGTGCGGTGCCGAACCGAGTTAGGCCGCATCGAAACATCGCGCGGACTCGGGAACCTTTGTGTTTGCCGCTTCGTTTAATGGTGTCGCTTAAAAATCTTTCGGCTTCTCGGATCCTGTTGATCCGGGCGGGCGGTGGTGACGGCTATCCTTGGGGTCTTCCCCTCATTGAACCAAACTCACCGCAACAATCGCTGCCGGAAAACTCTAGAAGTGGGAACAACGCAGCCATGGTGGCCTGCGTCATTGCCGAGGAGGTTCAATTCCATGAATAAACTAATCATAACCAGCGCAGCAGCTGCGCTCATGATCGGCGCTTCGGGTATTGCCACAGCGGCAACACCCGCTGACTGCCAGACGCTGTTTCAGAAGGCAGATATCAACAAGGACGGATCACTGCAGAGCGAGGAAGCGAAGGTCTTTCTCGACGCAATGGACAAAGCTCAGGTGAAGCCGGCCGATGCGGCCATGGTGAAGCAGGATGAGTTCATGGCCGCCTGCGAAAAAGACGCTTTTGCCAGTATTGATCCGGCGAGCATCGGCTCGTCCCAGACGGCTGCTGCTCCTGCGGAACAGCCAGCCGCCACGACCGATCAATCGGCGGCGACAACGGATCAATCCTCAGGCGCGGCAACAACGACCGAGCCGGCGGCGACTGCGGAACAGACCACTACCGCCACGACCGACCAGAGCCAGCAGCCCGCGACTACGGAGACCGAGCAGGCCTTGGCGGTGCCGGAGGGTTACATGGCTTCGAATATCATGGGAGCCACTGTGAATTCCGCGAGCGATGAGAACCTTGGTGAAATCAAGGATGTGATCCTGGCTAGCAAGGGAGGACAGGCGACGCATGCCATCATTGATGTCGGCGACAAGGACGTGGCGGTGGAGCTTTCTCAGTTGAAAATCGTGGCAACAGACAATGGCTTGAAGGTCATGCTGAATGCCAGCAAGGCAGATTTGGACGGCCTGCCGGCGATTGCCAATAAATAAGCCCTGATTACTAGAGGAAAGGCGCCTTCGGGCGCCTTTTTTATTCGATCGGCCAATAAACCCTGCCGAGGGGGAACCAATTCAGAATCCTGCGGGTTTGTTGTTTTGAAATCTCATCGAGGCAAAACATGGCTAAGGCAGCGGCGCTCTGCGGACCTTCCGTACTTGCAGAGCTGGAGAGGATTTGCGCATCGATTCTGGACGTATTGGAAGCGAGCCCGGCGGAGTATGAGTATCCGCCCAAATCCGAAAGGCTGCGCAACGAGGTGAACAGGCGCGTGCGCGTGTTTGGAGCGGAAGACCAGCTGGACGGCCATCAGATAAAGCGTGCCGTTATCAGATCGTTCAGGAAACCGGCGAGCTAATGTCTATCGCAGTACATAGCAGATACATAGGCGTTGCCCTGGCCGGCTTTTGTGCGATCCTCCTGACCGGCCAGCCGCCGGCCTATTCCGCACGTGAGGAGTTAGGGGAGAAGCCGCCGCCGAACAGCCTGGCAGTGGCCTCACTCAACCAAGGCAACTCGTCAGAGCCGTTTTCACTGAGCGACTGGCTGTCGGACAACGGCAGCGGCGGATTTCCAGAGAATTTTTCCGATGAGGATCGCCGCCTGGATCAGTGGGACACAATCCCGGCGAACAATCATTGAGGCGTTGCTTCCGTCAATAGGATCGAGGCATCCCAAGGTCGTGCTGCGCTATGAAATTCAGCGTCATCTCCTCCGAAACGGGCGCGAAACGGAAGAGGCGGCAATCCCGCCACAGGCGTTCGAGATGAGCATCTTTCGCATAACCCGTACCGCCCAGCGTTTGCATTGCGTGTTCCGTGGCCGATGAACAGGCCTGTGCCGCTATCAGCTTCGCCACATTTGCCTGGCTGCCATAGGGCAGGGCGTTATCGAAGAGCCATGCGGCCTTGTAGTTCATGAGACGGGCACACTCGCTCTCGGCGTAGGCCTGCGCCAGCGGGAACTGCAGTGCCTGATAGGAGCCGATCGGCCGACCGCCGAAAATCCTGCGGCTTTCGGCATAGGGAACGGCAATGCGAATGGCAAGATCCACAGTTCCGACCAGACCAGCCACGGTGACGATCCGTTCAGTATTGAGCACATCGAGAAGCTCCGCCCATCCGCCGTGGAGCGTGCCCAGGAGTTCTTCGGGTTCCACCCTGACGTTGTCGAAGTAAACATTGGAAGACGTCAGCGTATTGGTGCCGAGTTTTTCGATCGGTGCGTGGCTGATGCCGGTGCGCTGCGTATCGATCAGGAAAAGCGAGATGCCTTCCGTTTTTTTGCGCACCTCCTCGAGTCTTTGCGTCCGGGCAACGACTAGCATCTGGGCTGCGGCATCGATGCCGGTGATCCAGATTTTGCGGCCGTTCAGGCGCCAGCCGCTGCCGTCAGGTGAGGCAAAACTGCGGATCGCCAAACTATTCGAACCGGAGTCCGGCTCGGTCAGAGCCATGCAGCAGTGCATTTCGCCGGCGACGATCTTGGGAAGCAGAGTGTGTTTCATCGTCTCGGTGCCGAAGCGCGAAATTGCGATTCCGCCGAATATCGGGGTGATCATGAAGAGTTGGGCAATTGTACAGCCGGCTCCTCCTGCGGCGAGATTTTCCACGACCAGCGCCATTTCGAGCATGCCGAGCCCACCGCCTCCATATTTGGCCGGTATGGCGACGCCACAAAGGCCGGCATCGCAGATCGCCGACCAAATTTCGCCGGGAAATGATTTGTCCCTATCCTTGCCGCGCCAATAATCCAGCCCGAAGGCAGCGCCGATCTTGCGGGCGGTGTCGGCTATCATTTGCTGTTCCGGCGACAGCTCAAAATTCATATCGCGTTTCCTTCGCCCTCGGGGATCAGGCGCCCTTGAAGCGTGGGGGCCGTTTTTCCAGAAACGCACTGCACCCCTCATGTGCGTCGGCGCTGTCGAGCACGAGGCCGATCATGGCCTGTTCGTGGCGGAGAGCTGCTGCAAGCGGCATCTCGGCTCCGTCGTTCAAGGCCCGCTTCAGCAGCTTGAGAACCAGCGGCGATTTTTGCGCGAGAAGGCGGGCAAGGCTGCGCGCTTCCTCCATCAACAGATGGTCGTCGACGACCCGGTTGATGAGGCCAAGCCGCTCGGCTTCATCGGCTGAAATGCGGTCGCCGGTGAACATCAGCTCCTTGGCCTTGCAGGGTGATAATTGCCGAAGAAGCCGCTGGGAGCCGCCGGCTCCTGGAAAGAGACCCAGGTTGATCTCAGGCAGGCCAAAACGTGCCGACCTGGCCGCGATGCGAATGTCTGTGCAAAGGACAAGCTCGGTACCGCCGCCAAGCGCGAAACCGTTGACGGCAGCGATGGTCGGCTTTTCGGAAAGCTCGATCCTTCGGAATACGCGGTGCAGCCGCTCGCCAAGTTCAAGATAGTGGCTTAGGCCCTGGCGGGAATTGAGATCGGCAATGTCGCCGCCGGCAACGAACGCCTTGCCGGCTCCCGTTATGATCGTGACACGAATTTCCGAATCAGCAGCGGATTGCCCGAACGCGTCATCGAGTTCGGCCAGGGTTGCCATATCCAGCGCGTTGAGCGTTTCCGGGCGATTGATGGTGATTACGGCCATCATATCTTCCCGCTCCAGCAGGACACGCTGGCTCATTCGGCGATGCTCCTCCCTTGTCGATGTTGCGCGGCCTGGCTCAGTAGTAGCCTTGATAGATTTTCCGATGGGTGCCCTCATAGAAATAATTGATCATGGTGACAAAATCGAACACCGGAAGGTTCGTCGCTTCCTGCACCGCTTTGGCATAGGGAGGAAGGATCGAGCACTCCAGCACAATGGCGCCCATGTCGGGATACTGGCTTTTAAGTTCTTGCGCGCAGGCGACCGTTTCTTCCCTGATAATGTCGGAATCCAGTTCGCCGCCTTCCTCGAGGATCGCTTCCTTGAAATGAACCTGGTCTTCCATTCCCTTGACCACGACGTTGATTTCACTGTTCACGCCGGCGAGCTCCAGAATGCGGTTTCCAAGTTTCCTGCGGGTCGCGGTTATGCAGCCGACCGGGCGCGAGGGCGCGAACATCTGGGCCAGGAAAGGCAGCTGAAGGAGGCTCGAAAGGAAAACCGGTATTCGAACGGCCTGTTTGACGGCGTTCTGGTATTGAATCAAAAACCCGCAATCGCTCGAGATGCCACGCACGCCGCATTCCTCCAGCTCGCGGCTGGCATCGACGATCGCCGCCTGACAGGCAGAATCGCCCGCCAATACCCGATCCAGGGTCAGGCCTTTGACCAGCTTGTACATGACGGGAAAATCATATGTCGTGGCGTTTCCGACGTCTCCCGGAATGAAGGGACCACGATAGTCGAGAAGCAGGATTCCCACTGCATGGCCGTAGGAATCGGCATTTCTCACACGGTATTTGGGCATGATTTCCTCCTTTAACTCACCGGCTCAATCTCGAACATACCCTCGATCTCAATAGCCAAATCGTATGGAAGGCTGGAGCAGCCTACGACAAAACGCGCGTGCCTGCCTCGCTCCCCGAGAATGGCAATGAGCAAATCGGATGCCGCATTCATTACAAGCGTATGCTGGTTGAACTCAGGGGTGGAGTTCACGAAGCCGCCGAGGCGCAGGCATTGGCGGGTGCGGCTCAGATCGCCGCCGCAGGCCAGCTTCAACTGGGCAACGATATTGAGCAAGGCAAGCCTGGCGGCTTCATGACCTTGCTCCAGCGTGAATTCGTGTCCCAGCCGGCCTTGGTAGCGAAGGTCATCGCCCCATAGAGGGCCTTGAACGCAAATGAAGAGAGGGCCAGCCTGCTTGAAAGGAAGGTAATTGCCAACAGATCGTGCCAAGGGCGGCAGGGCTATTCCGAGCTTCTCAAGGCGCTCCTCGATGTTACTCATCTTATGGGACGTATTTGAGTAAATCTCATGTGATCCCTGCAAAACTCTGATCGCTGCCTGGGGAGGCGCGTGAGATTGTCTTCCGGGGGAGCCTAACCGGGATCGATCCGGCGGCACAACGGGCATCTACTCGGGAGGAACCATGCAAGGCGCGAAGGACGGTGCCGACCGGCGGGCTCTGATTACCGGCGGCGGAAGCGGTATTGGAGCAGCAACCGCAGTTCATCTCGCCCGCCAAGGATGGCGCGTTGCCATATTGGACATCGATGGTCCAGCCGCTGCGCGGACGGTTCAGCAGCTTGGGCCAGACAAGGCTATTTTCCTCGAAGGGGACGTGGTCGATCCAGGTGCGATCGAGAAGGCGATCGGCGCCATGGTCGAAACATGGGGCGGAATCGATGATCTCGTGAATAATGTGGGCATATGGGATCACGCTCCGCTGATCGACCTGACGGTGGAGAGGTGGAAACGGGTTTTCGAAGTCAACCTGTTTGCGGCGATCGCGGTGTCGAATGCGGCTGTTCGGCAGATGAAAGCGGGAAGTGCCATCGTGAACGTCTCCTCGGTGCTTGGGCAGGCCGCCGCCCCGACACGAGGACCCTATTGCGTTTCCAAAAGCGCGCTGCTCACCCTCACAAAAGTTCAAGCTATCGAATGGGCCGAGCGAGGGATAAGGGTGAATGCCATCGCACCGGGCTATGTCACTAGCGCTACCACCCAGGATTTCGTTGCGCGGGGCGGCGTTGATGCTGCGGCGGTAAACCGGCGGACGCCCCTGGGCCGTTTCGGTACCGTCGATGAAGTGGCAGAGGGCATTGCATTTTTGCTGGACCCCAAACGTGCTGCCTATATCACGGGCCATATCTTGGAAGTCAGCGGCGGATGGACGGCATATGGTTTTCTCTAGGAGCAGACAATGATCCTCGCATTCAATCACACCAGTTTCACCGTGAAGGACATTTACAGTTCCGTTCGCTTCTGGACCGAAAACCTCGGCTTCACGGCAGCGTCGGTGTCGGCTCGCGAAGGCGGATGGCAGGAGCAGGTGACCGGGGTTCCGGATGCCACGCTGCTCGTTGCCCATCTGTTTGGCCACGGCCATCACATGGAATTCATCCAATATCTGGCGGGTGCAGTTGCATCGAACTCACCGTCGCCCGCGGCGGCCGGCGCGGCGCATATCTGTCTTGAAGTCGATGATATCGATCGTACCTGGGATCAGCTGCTCGCGGCCGGCGCAAGTGCGCAGGGTCAGATTGCGGAAGTCGATACCGGACCGGGCAGGGGGTGCAAGGCGGGTTATGTCCGCGACCCCAACGGCATCATCATCGAGCTGCTTCAGCAGGAAGCCCGCTGATGAGGCAATCCCTGGCAAAGATCGCCCGCCTTGAGGTCATTCCTCTTGCCTCACCGGATTCCTCGCCGACCGATCTCGACGGCACGACCGATACGCTCATCGTCAAGATCTTCGATGAGGACGGGCGGTTCGGAATCGGTGAAACCGATGCACCGCCGGATGTAGCGAAGCATTTCCTCGAAATGCCGACGGCGCATCTGTGGAGCCGAAACGTATCGGACATTCTCATCGGCGCAGAGCCGATCGAAGCTCCGGCGCTATGGGAGAAATTATATGAGGGAACCTTTTGGCCGGGGCGGCGCGGGCTGGGTATCCATGCTCTCTCGGCAATCGACATAGCCTTATACGATCTGGCAGGAAAGCAGCTCGGCGTGCCGGCGTACAAGCTGCTTGGCGGCGCGCGGCGGGAGAAACTGCGGCCTTATTGCACCATCTATCCGGGTTTGGCCCATGGCCGCACCGTTGCGGAGCTCATGGGGGAGATCGGCCGGCAATTCGATGCAGCGCTTTCAGCAGGTTTTCGGGCAGTCAAGATGGAGGTGCTCTTTTACGATCTTGTTACCGACCGTGAGCTCATCGGCCTGATCCGGCAGGGACGAAAGATGCTGGGGGATGACATTCTGATGGCAGTCGATTTCGGCTACCGCTGGCGGAATTGGCACGACGCTTTATATGTTCTCGACCGCCTCGATGATTGCGCGGTGTTCTTTGCCGAAGCGGCTCTCCAGCATGACAATCTCGCGGGTCATGCGCAGCTCGCTGAGAAGAGCAGAATTCGAATCGGCGGCGCGGAAGCAGCGGCAACTCGCTGGGAAATCCTGGAGTGGCTGACCAGGGGGCGCGTCAGCATCGTACAGCCGAATATCGGTCGTTCAGGTGGTTTCACGGAAATCAGGCGGATTGCCGATCTTTGCGAGTATCATGGCGCAGAAGTCGTGCCGCATGGATGGAAGACCGGCATTACATCGGCAGTCGGGCGACATTTCCAGGCGGCCTGCGTTCCAGCGCCGGTTTTCGAATATGTTTCGCCCAAGGTTTTCGACAGCCTGCTTCGCCGAGAGCTCGTCTCACCCGAGCCCGAAGTCAGAGACGGCTACATGGCACTTCCCGACCAGCCCGGGCTGGGTATCGAACTGAACGATGAGTTGGTTGAGCGGCTGCGAACCGATCGCCGCAAAACCTAGAGCAAACGAAATTGCTCCACCGTTTTTTCATTGATCGTCACCCCCAGTCCTGGACGCGTGGGCACTTCCACCTTGCCATCCGTGCCGATGGGAAACTCCTCGTTTGTCAGATGCCATCTAAGAGGGGACTCGCTCGTCGAATATTCCAATGGCTCCTCGTCCCGGTGCTGTGCCAGGAAAGCAAGATTGGCGGCGATCGTGATGTTCGACTTGTATCCGTGGGTGACAACCCTCTTGCCGCGAGCATGGGCGAGTTCTGCAATGCGGAGCAGCTCGGTCAAGCCGCCGGTCATCGTTACGTCGGGCTGGGCGATATCGACACGGCCGATTTCGAAAAGCTGCTCATACTCGTAGCGGGTGGTGAGTCCAAGATCACCGCCGCCGATGGGCACGCCAAAGCCCTGGAAGCGAGCATGGCCGGCGAGGTCGTCGACGGGCAGAGGAGCCTCGACCCATTGAAAGTCATATTGGCGAAAAATCGGCATAAGGGGCAATCCCTCCTCTGCCTTGGACCATGCGGTCGCGGCGTCCACCATCAGCCTTATTTCTTTTCCGACATGATCACGAGCCGTTCGGATCAAAAGCTCGGTGTGTTCCAGGTCGTTGCGCCAGAATGGATCGGCCACGATCTTGATGGCTTTCAGCCCCAAACGCAGGCCGCGGTCGATGTTGCGCCGAACATCATCGGCGGTCTGCCCCAAAGGATAGACGGTTCCATAGGCGAGAATACGATTTCGCCGTTTTGTCCCAAGGAGTTCGCAAAGCGGTTTGCCCAAAAGCTTGCCGCGCAGATCCCATAGCGCAATGTCGAGGGCGCTGATCGCGTGGATGACGACGCCGCGGCGGCCGTAATAGCTTGTGAGATCGTACATCCTCTCCCAAAGCGCCGCGATGTCGGCGGGGTCCTGTCCAACAAGCGCGTGCTTCAGACCCATGGCATGGGTGTGCGACGCGGGCGCTTCGATGATCGCGCGGATCACCGAGGGCACGCTGTCGACTTCGGAAATGCCGGTCAGGCCTTCATCTGTATGAATCCGGACGAGGCAATTGTCGTAGGATCCATCAAAGGTGCCGCCCTCCCAGCCGGGGACCCTGAGCTCGGTAACCTCGATATCGGTGATCTTCATTGCGTTGGTGATTTCCCTGATTGCCGGTGGAGCGCTTCCAACCTCTCCAGCAGGTCCGCCTCGGAAACCGCTCCCCGAAGGTGCTGCTCGATAAGAGTTCCCGCCTTTGCCTGAAAATCAAGGTAGCCGGCATAGCGTGGCCTGATCCAGCTCTGCTCGATGGTATCACGCGTGGCGCTGTAGCAATTGCCGAACCGCTCGTTGATGGCGGCGTTTTCCCACACCGCGCTCCGCGCCGGCTGACCGTGATTGCTTGCGAAGGCAAGCTGGGCAGGCACAGAGGCGGCAAAGCGGACATAGGACTTCGCCGCTTCCGGAGACTTGCAGCTTGCGGAGATGCCAAGTCCCGTACCACCGATCGTCGAGCCGCGGCAACCGCGGGGACCGGGCAGATCATGGAAGCGCAATGGGCGGCGCTGATCGGGTTCCGCATAAGTCGCGTAGCAGTAAACCGCAGGACAGAAAATCAAATCGTCGCGGGCAACCATCGCATCGTGAAGATCGATACTGTTCCAATCGAGAACTTGTTCGGGGCACAAGGAAAGGAGCTCGCGCAGCAGCGCAAGGCTGATCCGCGCCGTCTCGCGGTCAACGAGGGAAGACCCCGGCTCCACGCTGCATGGCGAGCCGAGGTTTGCGCAGAGACTAAAAAACGTCATGAGGCTGTGAACGCCACGCAAGCCAATCGCAAGATGATAGCCGTCACGCACCGCCATGCGGCCGAGATCGATGACTTCTGACCAGATTTCGGGCGGTGTTTGGTCCAGCCTGGACAGAAGGTCTGGACGTGAGACAGCCGTCTGGCAGGCGGCGTCTATCGGTACGGCCCACAGCCGGCCGGCAAAGCGATAGGTCGCCAGTGAAGGGCCGACGAAGGCCGCGCGGTCAGCCGCACCGAGGAGTTCATCCAACGGGAGCAGGCATTCGGCGGCGGCGATTTCCCCGACAAAAGGATGATCGAGAACGATCAGGTCGTATTCTTTCGCAAGGTCAAGAACGGGGGTGAATTCGAAGCCATGCAGGGGCCGTGCCATCCATTCAATTGCGATTTCTGGATGCTGCGCATGAAATCGATCGAGGGTGCCGGTCAGCGGATCGATCGCACGGCGATGACTCCAGGTGATTCCCCGCAGATGAAAGTCCGGCATTGGAGGCTCACCTTTCTTGACTTGCCAAAGATAGTCTGACTAGCTTCTTGTTCTGCTTCTAGGATTTCAAATCGCATCAGTTGAGTGACGGGCCTGCATCCGCGGCCCTCAATAGAATTGGAAGCAGCAGGGAGAGAAACATGAATATAACGAAACTCATGAGCACCGCAGCTGTTTGCGGGATGGTTCTCGCCGGCACTGCATCGGCCGGCTGGGCAGCAGCAGGCGACGAATGCATCAAGATCCTCGGTTATGAATGGAGCGGCGAAAAGCAATCGATGGATCCCGCCGACATGCATTCCGGCGACGACGCATATCACACTTTCGCAGTCTACAACCGCTTGGTGGACATAGACGACAACTTCAACGTGCTGCCCGAACTCGCGACCGAATGGTCGGTTTCCCCAGACGGGCTGACGTGGACTTTCAAGCTTCGCGAAGGCGTGAAATTTCACAGCGGCAAGGATTTTTCATCGGCAGATGTGGTCTATACGTTCAAGCGGCTCCTGGATGAAAAGACGGGCTCGGGCGCCAAGGCTGTGCTGGAGTTTCTCGATCCGAACGGCATCAAGGCCGTCGATCCCACGACCGTGACCTTCACCACGCCGAAACCGGTTGTGGAGCTTCCGGTTCTCATCTCGAACAAATTCACGAATATCGTTCCAGACGGAGCAACCGCCGACCAGCTGCGCCTGAAGGCGGATGGTACCGGTCCCTTCATGCAGGAGCAATTCACACCGAACGCGCCCGTGAGAATCCTGAAGAAAAATCCGAGTTACTGGAATGCCGGCCAACCCAAGGCGGATTGCCTGCGGATAACCGTAGCGCAGGAAGCCGTCGCGGCGGTCTCTGCTCTCAAGGCGGGCCAGGTCGATCTGATGCTGAACGTCGATCCCTCGGTCATACCCTCGCTGAAGGAAGATCCCAGCGTTCAGCTGCTGGAGACGGCTGCCTCGAATTCGATGACGATCTCGATGTGGGTCGACACCAAACCTTTCGACGACATCAAGGTGAGGCAGGCGCTGAAGGCCGCGGTCGACCGCCAGGCCATGGTGGATACGGTGCTCCTGGGCTTTGGGGAAGCCGGGGCAGACAATCCGGTTCCGGTCGGCAGTCCCGCGTCCTACACGAAGGAAGCTCCGAAGCAGGATATCGAGCTGGCCAAGAAGCTTCTGGCCGAAGCGGGCCACAAGGACGGGCTGAAGTTCGATCTCTATACGGCAGAAGGCGTGCCGGGCATGGTGCGCATGGCGCAGGTGTTCGCGGAGATGGCCAAGCCCGCCGGCTTCGACATCAATGTCATCGTGACACCGGCTGAGAGCTATTGGGACGATGTCTGGCTGAAGAAGCCCCTCTCGACGTCGGCGTGGTCAATGCGTCCGCCGGGCGAGGGGCTCGCAGTCGCCTATACGCAGAGCGCCAAATGGAAGGAGACCCATTGGGAACGCCCCGATTATGATGCGCTGCTGCTCAAGGCGAACACGACCGTCGATGCAGCCGAACGCAATAAGCTGTTCCAACAGACGGGCGAGCTGCTTGCAAAGGAAGGCGGGGTGATCCTGCCGATGTTCGTGCATCAGGTGCTGGCGTTGCGCAAAGGCTGCGAAGGCTATACTCCGCGCGCCCAGAACTTCAATCTCAACTTCGAAGACCTGACCTGTAAGTAAATTAGGGAATGCCCCGCATGGCGATAAACCATCCGGGGCATTCGACTGCCCCGCATGAAGAAGGAGCGTGGTGATTGTCCGTCCTGAAACTCGTGATCATGCGTGTCGGCATGGCGGCAATCACCCTTTTGCTCGTTTCCCTGATCGTCTTCTCAATTCTGGAAATACTGCCCGGCGATGTGGCAACGCGGATACTAGGCCGGGATGCGACGCCGGAATCGCTGGAAGTGCTGCGAAACGAACTGGGCTTGAACCGGCCGGCCTTCAGCCGGTATCTGGCATGGCTGGGTGGCCTGATGCGCGGCGATCTGGGCAGATCGCTGGTGAGCAATCGCCCGGTCGCGGAAATTCTCGGCATGCGTATCTACAATACGATGCTGCTGTCCGCTTATGCGTTCCTCGTGTATCTGCCCCTGACAACGGTTCCGGCATTGCTGCAGGCCATATGGCGAGATCGTCCGATTGATCATGTTTTGTCGATCGTGACGCTGATACTGCTTTCGATGCCTGATTTTCTCCTTGCCACTATCCTTCTGTTCACCTTCGTTGTCGTCATACCGGTGTTGCCGGCAATGTCGCTCGTTGATGAGAGTTCGAGCGCGTGGGATTATATCAGGGCCATGACGCTGCCTGCCGTCACCCTGGCGATCGTCATGGCCGTTTATGCCGTACGCATGCTGCGGGACAATCTGATCGAGGTCTTGGATTCCGATTACATCCGGATGGCGGAGCTCAAAGGGCTGTCGGCAAGACGCGTATTGCTGCGCCATGCGCTACCGAATGCACTCTCGCCGACGCTGAATGTCACCGCGCTCAATCTCGCCTATCTGGTCGGCGGCGTGGTTGTCGTGGAGCGTGTGTTCAGTTACCCAGGCTTCGGCAATTTGCTGGTCGACTCGCTTCAGCTGCGGGATTTGCCTGTCATCGAGTCGACGGTGATGATCGCAGCGCTGGTTTATGTGCTCGCCAATCTGCTTGCCGACCTCACTGCCATTTTGCTCAACCCGCGACTGCGAACGGGATAGCGAAATGAGCAAGGCGGAAATAACACCCTCTCCCCGCAAACCATATCTGCTTCCGCTGGTCAGTCTTTGGCGACAGACGCCGATGAGCTTCCGAATCGGCAGCATCGTGCTTTTGTTGCATTTTATCGTTGCGGTAACAGGTCCTTTCTGGGCGCCCTATGGCTATGCGCAAATGGGAACGGGGCCGCCTCTGGCAGGCATGAGCGCAGCGCATCCGTTCGGCGTCGATCAGCTTGGGCGGGACGTCTTCAGCCGTGTCGTGCACGGCAGCCACATCGTCATTCTATTGTCTCTGAGCGGCACACTGCTGGGACTGGTGGTGGGCGCGATCCTGGGGTTGTTGTCGGGCTATCTCGGCGGCTGGTTCGACGATCTTCTGCAGCGCCTGCTCGAGGCCATCATCAGCATTCCGTTCCTCGTTCTCGCTCTCATCGCCATCGCTTCGGCAGGACCGGAGCTTTCCGGCAACCCCTGGCTCGTGGTGCTGGTGGTGGCGCTTGTCTATGCACCGCGGATCGCCCGGATGGCACGGGCGGCGGCGATCGACATCGCGACGCGCGACTTTGTGACAGTAGCAAGGCTGCGGGGTGAAAGGGCCTGGTCGGTGATGCGGCGCGAGCTCCTGCCCAATGCCACGAGCGTGCTTTTGGTGGAATTCGCGCTGCGCGCCGGCTATGCGCCGGTTCTCATCGGGTCGCTGGGATTTCTCGGGTTTGGCCTGCGTCCGCCAACTCCCGAATGGGGCCTGATGATCAGTGAGAACAGGGCGCTGCTGATCGTTTCCCCGATTACGGTGCTGGGTCCGGGACTGGCGCTGGCCTCCCTCGTGGTCGGGCTCAATCTGTTCACCGAAGGGCTCGCCCGAATTCTCGGACGCACCGTGCGGCTTGGCACCCAATGACAGGCGAGCTGCTTTCGGTCTCCAATCTCTCCGTAGCCTATCGGCAGGGTCGAGGCTGGCTGCGAGTGGTGGATAATGTGAGCTTCACCATCGGCAGGGGAGAAGTGCTTGGCCTTGTGGGCGAGTCCGGGTGCGGCAAGTCGACCGTGGCCCTGCAGCTCCTTGGTTTTCGCCACCCCGTCATGCGGGTTGAGTCGGGAGAGGTGAGGTTCAGGGATTGCAATCTCGTTGCGCTGCAACGAAGAGAGCTGGACCGGCTGCGGGGCCGGAGCATCAGCTATGTTCCGCAAAATCCAACCACCGCGCTCAATCCCGGTATTCGCGTCGGGAGCCAGATCTCGGAGGTGCTCGCGGCGCATGACCGTGAACCGAGCTTGGACGGCGGCAATCCGGTGATGAAGCTTCTCTCGCTTGTCGGACTGCCGAACTCGCCAGAGTTTCAGCGGCGGTACCCTCATCAGCTATCCGGTGGGCAGCAGCAGCGTGTCTGCATCGCGATGGCGCTCGCCTGTGATCCGGACCTCGTGGTTCTTGACGAACCCACGACCGGGCTCGACGTCACCACACAGCAGCAGATCATCGGCCTGCTGATCGGCCTGCGGGAACGCCTCGGCATGTCGATGCTGTATGTCACTCACGATCTAGGCCTGCTGGCGCAGATCGCCGATCGTGTCGGCGTGATGTACGCCGGCCGAATGGTCGAGATGGCTCCGACGGACGACTTATTTTCACGCCCGTGCCATCCCTATACCCGCGGGCTGATCGGTTCGATTCCGGGTCTTGAGGAAAACCATCGCACAGCGACGCGCCCTCTCCGGGGTTTCCTGCAGCGAGAGACTTTACCCGCGGGATGTCCGTTTTCCCCGCGCTGCGACTACAGCCAGGAGAGCTGTACCGAAATTCCGCAGCAGCTCGAACGAGCGGAAAATAGCTTGGTCGCCTGCTGGCGCTGGAAAGATATCGATATTTTGCCGGCTGAGAAAAAACTTTCCACAGCGACGGAACCGCTTTCAAAAGGGAATCTCCTGACGCTCGACCGGGTCAGCATCCGCTACGGGAAGGGGCGCAGAGCTTTCACCGCCGCGCGGGATGTTTCCTTCACGATAGGCGAGGGGGAGACCTTTGCTCTCGTCGGGGAATCGGGCAGCGGAAAATCCACCATCGCGCGTGCCATCAGCGGGCTGGTGCCGCCGGTTGAAGGTACCGTGTCGCTGCAGCGCACTCCACTGCCGAGGGCTCTCAAAGAGAGGAGCAGGGAACAGCGTCGCGTCATTCAGTTCATTTTTCAAAACCCGGATGCATCGCTCAATCCCCGGGCAAAAATCCGAAGCATATTGGCTCGTCCGCTGAAGTTCTTTTTCGGTATGGCGGGGAGGGAAGCGGCGCGGAGCGTGAAGGAAGCACTCGCCGATGTTCGCCTGGATGCAGGCTATGCAGAGCGTTTTGGCGACCAGCTTTCCGGTGGAGAACGACAGCGCGTCGCAATCGCCCGCGCGCTCGTGGCGAAGCCGTCCCTCCTGCTTTGCGACGAAATTCTTTCCGCTCTCGATGTATCGGTGCAGGCCAGCGTTCTTGGGCTATTGCAAAGACTGAAGAGAGAACACCGAATTGCAATGTTGATGATTTCGCACGATCTCGCGGTGGTGAAGATGATAGCCGACCGCGTGTGCGTTTTGTTTCGCGGCGAGATTATGGAGATGGGCACGCGCCAGGAAATTTTCGCGGCGCCTTTCCATCCCTACACCTACATGCTGCTTCAGGCAGTTCCACATCTGCAGCGGCGGAAGCGCTGGCAGGCCGTAAAGCGCCTATCAGAAGTCTCGAACACGTCATCGGGGTGTGTGTTCGCCGGGAGATGCCAATGGCAGCTCGGCTCGGTGTGCGAAATGGAACGGCCGCCATGGAGGCAAGGAGCGGGAAACCACCTGATCCGCTGCCACCATACGCTTGAAAAGCTGGTTGAGCTTGCAGCGCCGGAGACGGAGACAGAGATCATAATTGGGGAAAGAGCCGCAAGATGAAGATCAGCAAGATCGAGTGTTTCGTTCTACTTGTTCCAGATTATCGCGCCGACGCCTGCAGCTCGGCGCAAGACGATCTCGTGGTCAAGATACATACAGATGACGGGCTCGTCGGAATTGGCGAAACCGACACAAATCCCTGGGTGGCGCGAGCAATGATCGAAGCGCCCGGCACACATATCATGGGGCTGGGCCTTTCGGAGATGCTGCTGGGGCAGGATCCGCGTGACGTCGAGGGCCTGTGGGAGAAGATGTATTCGGGGTCTGCGATGACCGGGCGGCGGGGCTTGGGAATCTGCGCGATGGGTGCGCTCGACATGGCGCTGTGGGATCTGCGGGGCAAGATCGAGGGGAAGCCCTGCTGGCAGCTGCTCGGCGGTGCGGTGAATGGTGCTATTACGCCCTATGCGTCTCTGCTGCCGGAGGGCGATGATCTGGAAACCTACACGAGTGTGCTCGTGGAGCGTGCGCGCAAGGCGAAGGAGCTTGGGTTCAAGGCGGTGAAGCTCGAAATCTGCCTCAAGGGACCTTATTCTCATAATTCCCTGCAGATCGCCGACGACCGCGAAATCGCCAATATCGTTCGCGCATGCCGGAGCGCCATCGGCCCGAATATCACCGTCATGGTGGATGTTGCCTATTGCTGGCGCGATTGGAAGGAAGCTCTGCGGGCCATAGAGATGTTCGCAGACGAAGACATTTATTTCATCGAGACACCGCTGCCGTCGGACGACATAGAAGGATACGCCAAATTAGTGCAGGCCTCGCCGGTTCGAGTGGCGGCTGGCGAATGGCTGAACACGCGATTCGAATTCCGCGAGCTCATGGATCGGCAGGCGCTGGACGTGGTCCAGCCCGATGTCGGCAGAGTGGGCGGCCTCACGGAAGCCTACAGGGTCGCTTCAGCGGCTCGCGACCGCGGACTTGCCGTCGTGCCTCACTGCTGGAAATCGGCAATCGGAATTGCCGCATCGGCGCATCTCGCGGCGGTGTCGCCGACCTGCACCTTCATCGAATTTCTTCCCCAGCAGCTTGCCGATTCAAGGTTGCGGCGCGAATTGTGCGATGAGGAATTGCCGGTTGAAAACGGTGTCATTCCGCTGCCGTGGAAGCCCGGACTCGGAATCACGCTTAACGAGGCTTCTCTCAAAAGCTTTCAAGTCCAGTAGGCGAAGACATCCCATGAAGATCGAGGCCGTGGATTTTTTCTATCTGGCGATGCCTGTCGTGAAGGATATCGGGGATGGGAGCCAGGATGCGCTGGTGGTGCGGGTTCGCGGCGGCGGTCTCGAAGGCTGGGGAGAGTGCGAAGCATCACCGCTGACCTCCATCGCCGCTTTCGTCTGCCCTATGTCGCACAGTGCGTGCAAACCGGTCGCGGCCTCGGTTTTGGGCCAGAATATCGACACGCCGGCAGATATCGCGGGCATCGCCGCGGAGCTCGAGCTCAACAGCATGGATCTTTTGCAGGCGGCGCATAGCTGGTCGGGAGTGGAAATAGCCCTGTGGGATCTGCTGGGCAAGCGACGCGGCGAACCGGTGTATAAATTGCTCGGCTATGAGAGAGCCTATCCGAAAATCCCTTATGCATCGCAATTGTTCGGGCGAACGGCCGAAGAAACGCGGACACTTTGCCGAAAAGCACAAGAGGCAGGTTTTCGGGCCGTGAAATGCGGCTGGGGGCCTTTCGGGCGCGGCAGCCTCAAAGATGACCGCGACCAGCTGCAGGCGGCTCGAGAAGGACTGGGCAAAGAGGGAACGCTGCTGATCGATGCAGGACAGATTTGGGGCGAAGATGTCTCGGCAGCCGAGGCTCGCCTGCCGCTGCTCGAGGAGGTGGATGCGAAATGGCTCGAGGAGCCCTTCCACGGCAGCGCCTATGAGGCTTATGGCCAGCTTGCTGCGCGTGCGACGAGCGTACGCCTAGCCGGAGGGGAGGCTGCCCATAATTTCTTCATGGCACGGCACACCATGGACTATGGAAAGGTCGGCTACATCCAGATTGATTGCGGGCGCATCGGAGGGATCGGTCCGGCCAAACGCGTGGCCGAGCATGCGGTAAAAAGCGGCGTGACCTACGTCAACCATACGTTCACCTCCCATCTCGCGCTCAGCGCCTCGCTGCAACCGTTTGCGGGGCTCAAGGATCACGTCATCTGCGAGTATCCCATAGCTCCGCAGCCGATAGCCTGGGAGATGTGCGCAAATCATATCCTGCCGGATCAGAACGGCGAGGTTCATGTGCCCCATTCGCCGGGACTGGGCATCGACGTCGATACGACGCGGATAAGGGAGTTTCTTGTCGATGTCGAAATTACCGTGAACGGCAATACGCTCTATCGTACTCCCGCCATCTGAGCAGAGGCCCTTCGCAACTCTTGCGATACGTGCTCCGGCCTGACACCGAGGGCAAGTAGCCGGGCTGGTATGCGCCGCAGCACTGGCCAACTCGTCAGCATGCGAGCCGCCAAAGGCGGGCGCTCGAACCTCTCCGCCTGCAGGGTTGGCGCGATCACATAGTTCTGAATCATCAGTTGCAGCCGCTGAGTTACGCGCGTTGGCCACTCGCGGCGTTTCTGGACAAGACGAAGCGTATCGAGATGGACCGCGCCGTCTGCGAGCCGCGGGGCAAGAATGTTGGCAGCAGCAACGGCATCCTGCACCGCGAGGTTTATGCCGACCCCGCCTATGGGAGACATCGCATGCGCCGCATCGCCAATGCAGAGAAGACCAGGCTTGCACCAGCTTTCCAGCCGGTCGACCTTGACGGTAAGCAGCTTGACATCGTCCCAAGAGTGGATTTCGGCCGCTCGATCAGGCGAGAAACCGAGAAGGCTTGCGACAGTCTTGCGAAAGGCATCGAGCCCTGCCGATCTTATCGCGTCGATACCTCCTTTAGGTATCACGAAGGCGCATTGCCAATAGCTCCCCCTGTTCAGCATCACAATGATACGGCCCGGCTCGAACCTCCCCATCGTTTCCTCGGGATCTCCGATCTGACGGGATAGTCGAAACCACAGTACATCTATGGGAGCCCCAAGATCCCGCACTGGCAGCCGGGCATGGCGGCGCAGAATGGAATCGCGTCCATCGGCAGCGATCGTCAAGACGGACCTGATCTCGCGTGGCTTGCCCTGAATCCGAGCGCGGACGGCTTTGACCTCGCCATTCTCCTCCACAATGTCGGTCGCTTCAGCTCCCATATGGAGCTCGAACCCGGGATAGCGGCGCGCTTCAACGGCGATGAAATTCAGAAAATCCCATTGGGGCATCAAGGCGATATAGGGCGCGCGCACCGGCAAATGAGACAGATCGGCAATAGGGATCCTGAACTTGCCGAATTGGCCGAAAAGCTGAGATATTTTCTGGTGCGGAAGCTGAAGAAATCGGTCGAGCAGCCCCAGTTCATACATCACCTCCATCGTCGAGGGGTGAATGGTATCGCCGCGGAAATCACGCAGGAAGTCGGTGTGTTTCTCGAGTACCGTAACCGAACGCCCGGCACGGGCCAGCAACAGAGCGAGCATCAGGCCGGCGGGGCCTCCGCCAACAATGCAGCAGTCGAGCGTGCTATCGGACGGCATCGCGAACACCATGCCAGATTTTGTTTTTTATTGCGACGGATGTCGGAGCATCGAGCACCGTCGTCACTGTCGCAGAATTCGCACCGGGAGAAATCACCGCGATTTCGATCTCTCCGTCGGTATAGTACCAGTCGCCTCCTGCGTTGCGCCCATTGAGCGCCGGTCCGATGCCGGAAACGCTATAGATTGTGCTTACGACCCCGACTGCAGTCAGCTCGCCGAGCATGAACTGCCGTTCGGCATCGATGTCCGGGGCGATATGATGAGTGATCTGTCCGGTATATCGGCTAAGTCCGACATCGCGGTCGAGCGTTGCAGAGCCGAGCCAGACGTTGCGACCCTCAGCGCCTCGCTCCAGCACTTTCCAGAAACGAACATGGTGGCGATGGGCAGCGCTTGCACCGATAGGCTTTTCGAATGCAATGTCCTCTTTCCGCCCCTGGTAAAACAGATCGCTGACCGGCGCAGCCTTATAGGGGCGGCCGAGAACGACACTCTCGGCAATTTCAATATCGCTCTTGATCGAAAGCGGATCGGCCCGGCTCCACCCTGCTGCCGTCATCGCGCGAATAATTTCATTCAAATCGCCAACCAATCCGACATTCAACGGGTCGCCCGCCATTCCTGCCGAATTGCGCGTGAGCATGGGCGCAAGCGCCAGATGCGGCTGACGCTCGTAATGGCGCCAAAGGGCCGGAAGCAGCAGATAAGCCAGGGCGATATAGGCAAGAACCGCCGCGCCGAGGCTCAACAGCCACCATGTCTCACGCGGGAACGTCAAGGCTCTTTCCTATCGGACGATCCGTGACGACCGCCCTCGACCCGTTTGCCGTTTTCTGCGCCCAGGCCCAGCATTCATCCTGCAAGATGAAGTTCGAGTAGCCGGGATGCTGGCGCACCAGCAGATCGTAGATCTGCCTGACGTGCGGCTCATCACGTTCATCCGGCCCCAGCTGGCGTATGCTGATGCCGTCCAATACCTCTCTACGCTTGAGGTATTTTCCATAGGTAAAACTGTAATCGTCGAAGAGCAGCCAACCGTTGTCCTTCAGCAATTTGTCGACAAGAAAAAATGCCAAGCCGTCCATGGTCCAGTTCTTGGCACCGTCGATGAAACAGAAATCGTAGCAGGGCTCGCATTTCCCCCCGGCAGACTGGCTGGCGATCTTTTTTTTCAAGAACCACGTATAGGAGTTTACCTCGCGATGGATCGTCACCCGGTGGCCGAGGCCGGTCTTCGCCAGAAGGGCCTCCAGATTTGGTTTACGGTCCGATGCGCTCAACAAGTCGACCGTATCCAAACGTCCGCCATGGTCATCCAGAGCGGCGGCAATATAGGTGCTCGACACGCCGTGCGCATGGCCCAGCTCGAGGCACGACCGCGGTTTCTCGCGCCGAATGAACTGATACAGCTCCCGTGCCTGGGTATCGCCCAGATGGGGAACCCCCTGCAAGTGCCGACGCGCCTCTTCGAATGTCATCTCCCCAACTCCTGGACTGCAGCAAGGCTATCACTGTTATCACGGGTTAAGGAACCAGCACGCCTGGATTGAGGATCCTTGCCGGGTCGAGCACGGTCTTGGCTGCGTCGAGAGCATTGCCGAAGAGTGTGGGGCGCTGCTCGCGATACCAGGGCATGTGATGACGGCCCACGGCGTGATGGTGCGTGATGGTCCCGCCTGCCTTCAGCAGCGCACTGGATGCACCGTCCTTGATGTGCTGCCATTGCTCAATGAGGCGACCGGGCGTCCCGAGGGCATTGATCGTGTAATAGGGGGCGGGGCCATCGGGATAAACATGCGTGAAACGGGTGGAGACCATGCCCGGCCGGCCAGTGGCCTCCTCCATAGCCTCCCTGGTCGCAGCGCTCACAGCCATGTGAAAGGCTTCGAACTTGTCCCATGTGACCGCGCTTTCAAAAGTATCGTTGATCACGTTCAGCGGCACTGTCAATTCGCGCGCATAAGGCATGCGGATGAATGCCATGCGCCATGCCAGAGCTGCGCTTTCGTTTGGGTGCTGCCTCCCGCCATGATCGAGAATGAGTTCAACAGCTCTGAGCATCCAAGCATCGACCGGATGGTCGGCTGACTCAAATGCAAGGATCAGCAAAGTCTCCTCATAGTTGTTGATGCCGTATATGCCTGCCTCATTATTGTCGATAAGCCGCAGGTTCGAGGGGTAGAGGCCGGCCTGACCGACGGCGCGCACAGCTCCGGCCGCTGCAAAGAAATCAGGAAA
>DATFOT010000043.1:0-5405 GCA_035265265.1 Aestuariivirgaceae bacterium
GGTCTTGGTCGCCACGAACTTCATCGTCGGGCGCTGCACGGCTTCGGCAATCGCTTCGGCATCATTGAAGTCGTTCTTCTGTCCCTTGCTATAGGGGCGGACATATTTGGCCGGCATCAACCTGGCATCGTGACCAAGCGATGCGAGTTTGCGGCTCAGGTGATGCGCGCCGACGCAGGCTTCCATGCCGATCAGGCAAGGCGGCATATTGGCGAGCCGCGCTTCCACTTGGCCACGCGACCACTTTTGCCGTAGCACGATGGCGCCGCGCGCATCGTGGCCCGCGACGTGAAACGAGTTCTTGCCGATATCGATGCCGATCACGGCGATCGCGGTATTGGGTGTCTGAGACATGGCGTGCTCCTTGTCTTTGGCGCCCCTTGCCAGCTTCGCTTGCTGGCGGGGCAGGAGCACGGCCGGACCATCCCATTAACGGACATGTGGCGTATCGGCGAAAGTCTCGGCGAGATCGAGCTTGGCCGCCCCATAGATTGCCGCGGTAATGCGATGGGATTGCACCAGATTAACACGGATTCTGGCTTGCTCAAATCTTCCTGCGATCGGGAAGTTCCCAACGTGCGGCAGTCGCTCGCATTAGCGCGCCGCAAATTTCAATCCATCGGGGTAAACCCCGTTGCTTGCACGATCGCTTTCCACCGTTCGGATTCCGACGCGATCAGCCGGGCAAAGTTCGCCATCGAGATTGCGTTGAACTCGACCGCCAGCTTTGCAAGGCCGGATACTACCTCATCGGTGCGCAGTGACGTTTGGATAGCGCTATTGAGCTTTTCAACGATATTTGCCGGTGTCTTCGCAGGAACGAAAAATCCATACCATGTGAGGTCCTCGAGGGATGGGAAGCCAGTTTCCGCCATCGTGGGGACGCCGGGCAGGAACGAACTCCGGTGCGGTCCCGTAGTTGCCAGCGCGCGAAGATCGCCGGATTGGACCAGGCCAAGGGAACTGATGATTGGCATGAGGGCGGACGCAATTTCCCCTTTCATCACATCCTCGATCGCGCCTCGGCCTTGATATGGCACGTGAAGAAATTCGAAACGCGCGATGCGCCCCAACATCGCACCGAGGAAATGCAGCGTGGTTCCTGCACCTGGCGTGCCGTAGGTCGCGCCCCTTGGATTGGCACGGCACCAGGCGACGAAATCGGCAAGCGTCCTTACCTCGGCCGGGACCTTCGGACCTACAGTTAGCAATGATGGGGTTGAGGCGATGGTCGACACCGGAGTGAAATCCCGCGGTTGATATCTGAGCGTCTTGTAGACATGCGGAAATATCGTCATGAAACCAGGCGGCGCCATCAGTATCACCGATCCGTCGGCGTCGGCATTCTTCACCGCCTCCACTGCGATACGACCGGCCGCACCTGGCCGGGGCTCGACCACAATCGTCGCAGCATAATCTTTCATCTGGCCGGCAATGAGCCTCGCCAAGGCGTCCAGCAGGCCAGGCGTCGTGCCCGTCAGGATATGGACGGTCTTTGCGAGGGGCTGTGCAATGGCCCGCGGCACGAGATTCGCCGCGCCGATGGCACCACAGGCCGCTGACACACTCAACAAATCACGGCGCGTGATCATCAGGTGCCTCCCGGTTCCGCATTCTACCTCGGATGTACCACGGCAGGGATCAGACGCGCTTAATCTTCAGCTTACTTTTCCCTAACTGTCGGCTTATTCTTAGCATTTAGGGCGGTGTCGCAGGACCTTCGACGAACCGCCGCCCCGGGGAATTGGCTTGCGCTATCAGTTTGAAAATTATGCACTCGATATCGACCGCCGCGAGCTGCGGCGTGGTCCGAACGTGATCGCCATTGCGCCGAAGGTGTTCGACCTGCTCAACTACCTGATCAGCAACCGCGAACGCGTCGTCGGCAAGGACGACCTGATTACAGCCGTTTGGGACGGCCGCGTTATCTCGGATGCAGCGCTGACTACCCGGCTGAATGCCGCGCGGAAGGCGATCGGTGATTCCGGAGATGAGCAGTGTCTCATCAAAACGTTTCCGCGCAAGGGTTTCCGCTTCGTCGGCACGGTACAGGAAACCGCGGGGCCGGCATGCGCGAGCAGTTCCTCGAAACTGAGCTTTGCCGTCCACAACAGGCCCTCGCTCGTCGTTCTGCCGTTCACCAATCTTAGTTCTGATCCCGAGCAGGAATATTTCGTCGACGGAGTAACCGAGAGCCTGACCACGGATTTGTCGCGCATGGTCGGCATCTTCGTAATCGGTCGCAATACTGCTTTCACCTACAAGGGAAAGCATGTCGATTTGAAGCAAGTCGGTCGGGACCTCGGTGTCCGCTACGTCCTTGAGGGTTCCGTGCAGCGGGGTGGAAACCGCATGCGCATCAACGTCCAGCTTGTCGAGGCAGAGACCAGCAATCATATGTGGGCCGAACGATTCGACAAGCCGATCGCCGATCTCTTCGACATGCAGGATGAGATTGGAGCGCGCCTTGCCAATCAACTGGGAACGGAGCTGGTCACGGCCGAAGCGCGGCGCGCGGCGCGGACCCCACATCCGGATTCGATGGACCTGTATTTCCAGGGCATGGCGAGCGTGAACCGGGGATTCGCAGACCTGTCGCAAGCGCGTGAGTTTTTCGAGCAGGCCCTCTGCCTGGACATCGGCAACGTTGACGCAAGGGTTGGCACGGCATTCGTCGATGCCATGTGGGGGACTTCCATGCTGAGTGGCGATCGGACCGCACGCCTCACGGCGACCGAAACGTCCTTGGCCAAGGTACTCGCGCACACGCCAAATCACGCGATGGCGCATTGCCTCCTTGGCGTGGTCCAGATTTTTACCAAACGTGCCGCGCAGGGGATCGCCGAATGTGAGCGAGCGTTGGCGCTGGATCGAAATCTGGCCTCCGCTTACATGTGGATTGGCCTTGGCAAATGTTATCTCGGTCGTGCCGAGGAAACCGAAGCCCATGTCATGGAGGCATTTCGGCTGTCTCCCCGTGACAACAGAGCACACAGCTGGATGACTACTGCGGGTGTCGCGCAGTCGTATCTTGCGGCCGATGAAGCTGCCGTCTACTGGCTCAGGCGGGCCATCGAGACCAATCCGAATGTCGCCGCGTTCGTTCACTTCTACCTTGCCGCGGCGTTGGCTCATCTCGGGCGGATCGAGGAAGCGCGGGCTTCGGTACAGACTGGCCTCGCCATCGATCCCGATTTCACGCTCTCGCACTTCAATGCCAGTGCGCCAACGGACATTCCGATCTGTCTCGCCCAGCGCGCACGGATTGCCGAGGGAATGCGCAAGGCGGGGCTACCGGCAGGGTGAATTGGCGGAGACATTCTATTCGAGGTAGGCCAAAATGTTCACAAATGACCGCTCGTGGCACCTTTGAGACATGCCGACCTATCCTAGGAATGTCCGTTCGTCAGGGGTAGACCGGAAGTCGCCGTGGTCCGGCCAAACCGAAGCAAATGACCTAACTCGGACATATTGGGCAAGTATGATAGCCTTTCGTGTTGCCCTGTCGTGCTCGGCTCAGATGGACTTGGCACTGAGCAGACATTCTGACGTGAAGAACTGAGCTGAACGACTCCCGTGACGAGCGGCACGTTTCGGCACCATCTCTTGGGTGTGTGTTCGGATTGCCGCTGATTTCTGAGAACGAGCCATAGCCGCAATCAACATGGAGGACTCGCTCATGTCTAGGCAATTGATTTTCAGTTCACTTGCAGCTGCTGTACTTGCATTCCCAACGGCTGCCTACGCCCAGCAGGCCGAGTTTGGTAGTGCGTCTGAAGCAAGGGCCATGCTTGAGAGAGTCGTTCTCGCAATGAAGGCCGACACGGCTAAAACGATAGCCCAGATCAACAAGGGCGAAGCAGGCTTCAAAGACCGCGACTTGTATCCAACATGCGCCGGTCCGGACGGCAAGAATGTTGCCCATCCCGATGCAACGCGCATTGGACTCGTCCAAAAGGACATCAAGGACGCGACGGGCAAGGCCTACGGCGCTGAGTTCGCTAACGTCGCGGCGGAGGGCAAATTCGCCGAGGTAAGCTACATGTTTCCGCGACCCGGTGCCGACAAGACGCCGGTTCAGAAAGTGGCCTTCGTCACCAAGGTGGCGAACCACGTTTGCATAGTTGGCTACTATAAGTAGCGGGCCCGGTTGATTAGCGAGGGTTGCTCAGGCCCTCGCCAAAATCTCCCTCGCATGTTGCGCAACCACACTGCGTACACAGATCGCTCCCCGCACCGACAGCCGCTTTTGGCACTTTTCGGACCTGACAGGCCCGGCTGGCGACGTCTGTTCTTGAGCTGATACTGTGCAAAAGTATTTTTGGAGTGGCGAACGAAAATTCTTAGAGCCGCTAATGCGCTTTGCGCGCGGCGACGCGAGGGACCATATCGCTTCATCCAAAATCGATCACGGACCCCCCGCAGTGGCGCTGACAAGCGATGCATCAGCAGGGATGCCCTGAGATCGACTTTCGCGAGATTTTTTGCGTTGTCCGATTTTCGAGTTTTTCAACACAATATGCCAGAAGCCGACACTGACGTGGGCCTCTGACATAACCCGGTTTGAGTCAATAGAGGATATCGAAGACGCTTAACGGCCAAATCGAAAGCGTCGAATCGCCAAGAATCGTCGCTGACTTCAGGAAGTGACCAGCGCGGCGTTTCCCAGACCGCAGTCCATTCTTCGTGGCCGGGGTACCCTTGACCTCAACGCGAGTAACGACGAAGCCCAGCGTCCCATCGAATTTGTAAGTGTGACGAACCTCTCAGGTTCCTAAGCAAGTGGAACTACGCGATCAACTATCAACCATTGGGCATTGCATGACGAAATCGAAAGACCGCAGGCATTCTCGCGCTGCGGCCACCGGGTTAAAAATTGTTCGGTTCTAAAATCACCGCTGCAGCCCCGGTGCTTTCGACACTGTCTAAGTTTTCATGGTGTGTGGAGTCGGAAGTTCTGTTCCTCCGAAGGAACGTCCCGCGTGTTGCTGAACTGAAACACGTCACTAAGCGTGACGATTGCTGAGCTAGCAACCGTTGGGCATCGCCTGACAGAAAGATAACGATGATGGAAGAGAAGTTGCACGAGGTAGTGGCGATTTTGCGAGAGCATACGCCGCTAAGCAAGCTATCGGAGCAGGATGGTTACGAGCGGACCCTCGGGGAATCTCGAGCGTGACGACTGGGCCATCTTGCGGCGCGTGATCGATTTGATCCAGGCGAATGTCAAGGGCGCCAAGCTTGGACCTGTGCTGGAGAAGATCGAGAATGCACTGAGGGCAGACCAGGCAAAGCTGATCGAGGCTGAATGCGGGTGAGGCCGCCCGGAGGAGCTCAATCTGCCGGACGGCCCTGCCGACCGCTTCCGCGCATTTGGAGGTGAGTTTGCGGCCGACATCCTTCAA
>DATFOT010000044.1:0-9719 GCA_035265265.1 Aestuariivirgaceae bacterium
TAGCGGGTTAGGCGGCAGCTTCGAAGGCGGCGAGCCGCTGCCGGTAACTCAAGGCTTCGGCGATGTCCAGCCGCGTGACTTGGTCGCGTCCATCCAGATCAGCCAAAGTGCGGGCCACACGCAGGACGCGGTGATAGCCGCGCGCGGAGAGATTCATGGCATCAGCTGCCTCGCGCAGCAGCTGTAGACCGGAGCTGTCGGGAGCAGCAAACTGCTCCAGGAGTTCGCCATCGATCTGTGCGTTGGTGCGGATGTTCGGAAGATGCTTATAACGCTCGGACTGCCGCTGACGAGCAGCGGCAACACGCGCGGCAACGTCGCGGCTCTTTTCCTTCGACGCCGGGAGCGTGAGATCGGATGGCTTGACCGGCGGCAATTCGATTTGAATATCCAGACGGTCAAGCAGAGGGCCTGACAGGCGAGCCTGGTACTCGCTGGCACAGCGGGACCCACGCCTGCAGACATGACCAGGAGATCCTGCCTCGCCGCAGCGGCAGGGATTCATGGCGGCAATCAGCTGGAAACAGGCTCGGTAGGTGATGTGGTGGTTTGCACGTGCTATGACCGTTTCACCGGTTTCCAATGGCTGGCGCAGCGATTCGAGGACACGGGGCTGGAACTCCGGCAACTCATCGAGGAAAAGCACGCCATTGTGGGCCAGGGACATCTCGCCCGGGCGCGCTCGAAAGCCGCCGCCGACCAGTGCCGGAGCGCTGGCGGAGTGATGGGGCGCTCGAAACGGCCGTCGGCGGGTGAACCTGCCGCCCGCAAGTTCGCCTGCTACCGAGGCGATCATGCTAACTTCCAGCATTTCGGTGGGGCTCATCGGTGGAAGAATGGAAGGCGTGCGCTGAGCGAGCATGGATTTGCCGGCGCCGGGCGGGCCGACCATCAAGAGGTGATGACCGCCCGCGGCTGCTACTTCAAGCGCGCGCTTGGCGGCTTCCTGGCCCTTGATATCCTTCAGATCAGGCAGATTTCCCTGGTCGTCAGCGGTTGCAGGTAATGGTCGGGCCAGGATTTGGCTGCCCTTGATATGATTGAGGAGCTGAATGAGGTTTGCCGGAGCGATGATGTCGATATCCTCACCCGCCCAGGCCGCTTCCGGCCCGCAGGCCTTGGGGCAGATAACTCCAAGTCCGCGCGCATTCGCGGCCACTGCGGCCGGCAGCGTGCCGGCGACACTGGAAAGCGAACCATCAAGCGCGAGCTCGCCGATAATCAGATATCGGGCCAGAACGTCCTGAGGGACAAGGCCCATTGCGGCGAGAAGGCCTACGGCGATCGGAAGGTCGTAATGGCTGCCTTCCTTGGGCAAATCGGCGGGGGCCAAGTTGATCGTTATGCGCTTGGCCGGAAGAGCCAGACCGCAGGCAGTCAGGGCGGCGCGGACCCGCTCGCGACTTTCGGCCACGGCCTTGTCGGGAAGGCCGACGAGAGTGAAGGCCACGATGCCGGAAGCGATTTGGACCTGTACGTCGACCGGGAGCGCCTCTACTCCCAGAAACGCTACTGTTGAAACGCGCGCCACCATGCTTGCCCCTCCGGTCGGAAAGGGGAAACTATGGCATGCACGCTTTAATTGCAATATGACAGGACTGCAACTAAAGGCGCCTCTCAACCGCGTTCCATATCAGGGCCGCTATGTCATTGCCGCCGAAACGCTTGATCTCGCGTATGCCTGTCGGAGAGGTGACATTGATCTCGGTGAGGTACTCCCCAATGACGTCGATGCCAACAAAGATAAGACCGCGATTTTTCAGCTCGGGTCCGAGCGTCTCGCAGATCCGCTTCTCGCGCGGCGTGAGATCGGCAGGCTCAGGCCGGCCGCCCACGTGCATGTTGGAACGGTGTTCGCCTACTAGCGGCACACGATTGATAGCGCCTGCCACAACACCGTCGACCAGAATGATGCGCTTGTCGCCAGACCGCACCTCGGGAACATATCTCTGAATCATAAAGGGCTCGCGGAACATCAAGGTGAAGGTCTCGACGAGTGATGCAAAATTCTCGTCATCCTCCTTGATGCGAAACACCCCTGCCCCGCCGTTTCCGTAGAGCGGCTTCAAGACAATATCGCGATGCTCGGCGCGGAAGGCGCGAAGCTCATCCGGATTGCGGCTAATAAGGGTCGGCGGCATGAATTCACCGAATCGGGTGACGAATAGTTTTTCGGGCGCATTCCGCACGCTTCCCGGATCATTCACCACGAGTGTTGTGGGCTGCACATGCTCAAGGAGATGGGTTGCCGTGATATAAGAAAGGTCGAAGGGCGGATCCTGCCGCATGAGAATGACGGAAAAATTCCCGAGAGCGACCCGCTGGCGCTCGCCAATCGTCGCGTGATTGCCCAGCTCGTCCCTGACGGATACATCTGCGCCGGTGGCAAAAAGCCTGCCATCAACCAAAGCCAGGGTTTTGGTTTCATAGTAGAATAGCGTATGACCGCGACGCTGGGCCTCGAGCTTCAATGCAAAGGTCGAATCTCCCCCGATATTGATGGACTGTATGGGGTCCATCTGCACGGCAACGCTCAGTCCCATTGATGTCGCTCCTGCATGGTCCTACCAGAGTTCCGCGCCGAAGGCGTTCTCGATATGACGCGGCCAGTGGTAGGCAGACACCACGAGGATGTCAAAACGATAGTCTCCGCCGAGGTCGCGTGCGTTGCGGCCGATCCACAGACGAGCGGCATCGAACATGCGCTGTGCCTTGAACGGTGTAACCGAGGCCAGCCCCTTGTCGATATCAGCGCGAGTCTTGACCTCGACAAAGACAATGCGGCGGCCGCTCTTCATGATGAGATCGATCTCGCCCCGCGATGTTTTGAGACGCCAGGCGAGAGGGCGATAGCCCTTCATCATCATGAACACTGCGGCAAAAAGTTCCGCAGTGCGGCCCCGCCGTTCGGCGCGGCGGCGGCTAGCCGGCGGCATCGCCGCCGCCCTTGCCGATTTTCCTGGCGAGCGCCAGCGCATAGATATCCTTTCTTGGAACCCCGTATCTTTTGGCGACGTTGCCGGCGGCCTTGGCCGGCGGAAGGCTCTCAAGAGCACGATCGAGTGCCGCCTCTATTTCCGCAGCTGTCGCCGAAGGAGCCGGGGGCGGCGGTTCGACAATGATCGTAATTTCGCCCTTGAGACCGCCGCGCGCGCGGATCTGACCTGCAATCTCGCGGGGCTCGCCGCGAAGTATCTCCTCGTGAAACTTGGTCAGCTCTCTGGCGACGGCAATGCGCCGCTGGCCGAGGACGGCGTCAATCGCCAGAAGCGCGTCTTCGATGCGGCTGGGCGCCTCGAAGAAAATCAGGGTCGAAGCCATGGATTTGAGATCTTGCAAAAATTTCAGCCGCTCTATCTGTTTGGCCGGGAGAAAGCCGGCGAAGAAAAAACGATCGAGCGGCAAGCCAGACAGGACAAGAGCCATCAGCGGAGCCGAAGGACCAGGGATCATGTCCACTTTCAGGCCCTGGGCGATGGCTTCGCGCACAAGCTTGTAGCCTGGATCGGAAATCAGCGGCGTGCCGGCGTCGCTGACCAGCGCCACTGCCGCTCCCGATCGGACCGCATCGAGAAGCACTGGCCGCACTTTCGCCGCATTGTAGTCGTGATAGGGCTTGAGCGGCTTGATTATGCTATAGCGTGACATGAGTTTGGAGGTTACCCGCGTGTCTTCGCAGTAGATAACATCGGCGGACGCGAGGGTCTGCAGAGCGCGGAGGGTGATGTCCTGCAAATTTCCAATGGGCGTTGCGACCAGAAGGAGGCCGGGAGGCAGCGGGGGGGCTTCGATCTGCTGTCCGGCGATCGTATAGCGGCGGTCAGTTTGCGGGGCGTTGGGCATTGTTCGTGGGCCTGGATTCGGCAATTCAAAACACGGGCAGTTTCGGCTAACCTAACCTTATGCCCCCAACAAGGGTATGAGACCGTCGGACGGCGCCGGCAATGCCAAAATCGCGCATGACGAGCGGATCGTTTTGGAGGGCAGAGGGGTGAGGGGTCATCGCATGACGGTTTCAATCAGCGGCACCAGGAGGCAATGGGCCATCAGGTCCGTCATGCTTGCGGCGGCGGCGGTCGTGCTCGCAAGCTGCGGCGGCATGTCGAAACTCGGCAATTTGTTTTCCGATTCCGAATCGCCCCAGCTGCAAACAATGCCGTCAACACCGTCGGGCGAGGGCGTGAAGGTGGCCTTGTTGCTGCCGACAACGGCTGCGGGGGATCAGGCGCAAATTGCAATCTCAATGAAGCAGGCAGCCGAAATGGCGCTGATCGATGCAGGGAGTTCCGGCATCACGCTGATTACAAAAGACACAGCAGGCACGGCGGAGGGTGCTGCGGCTGCCGCGCAAGCAGCGCTGGCAGAAGGATCGGAACTCATCCTGGGGCCCCTGCTCGGCGCTGAGGTTCAGGCGGTGGCTCCCATTGCGCAGGAGAAAAACGTTCCGGTGATCGCCTTCTCATCCTCAAGCGGGGTTGCCGGAAACGGCACCTATCTCATGAGTTTCCTGCCCGAGGAGGAAGTTTCAAACATCGTCAGGCATCTCGGAGCGACAGGCAAGACTTCGATCGCGGCTCTTCTTCCCAAAGTGCAATATGGCCTGGCCGTCGAAAAGGCCCTGACGTCGGCAGGCCAGCGCTATGGCGTGAGCATAGCGGCGATCGAGCGCTTTCCACGGAACAATCTCGCTATCGTCGATCCTGCCAATAAAATCATGGCTGCCGTCAATGATCCCTCGCGGAAGGTCCAGGCGCTGCTTATTGCCGAAGGGGGGGATCTGCTGCGCACACTCGGTGCTGCCTTGAAGAAAGCCGGATATGACCAGAACCGCACTCAAACGCTGGGGACGGGGCTCTGGGACAATCCGGTCGCTTCGTCGACGCCAATAGCGCTCGGCGGCATTTACGCCGGCGTTTCGCCCGACCTCGTGCAGCGTTTCGATGACCGCTACAAGAGCTCCTACGGCACGAGGCCGTCACGGCTTGCCAGCCTTGCCTATGATGGCGTGAGCCTCGCCGTGATATTGTCGAAGGGACAGCCTGGACAGCGATTTGGCGCGGCCAGCATCACGAACCCTGAGGGCTTCCAAGGTATCAACGGGCTTTTCCGATTTCGGGAGAACGGAATTATCGAGCGGGGCCTTGCCATTCTGCAGGTCACCTCGAACGGTGTGAGCGTGGTGGCGCCTGCTCCCTCGCGCTTTGGCGGAGAAACGGTTTCCGGCGCAAATTCAGTGGCCAATTGATGGACGGTCGGCAGCGCTTGCCAGGACTGTGATGATCGAGTTCAGCAGCTTGCGGCCTTTTGCGGTGGTTGCCAGGCTGCCACGCCCTTCATCGTGCTGGATCAATCCCTGCTCCATCAACCCAGCGAGCACGCTGCGATCAAGGCGCTGCCCGGCCAATTGCTCAAAATTTGCCAGGGCTATCCCTTCCTCGAGCCTCAGTCCCATTAGAAGCAGTTCCAGCCCCTGATCCCAGGGCGCCAGAGCAAGCTCCTCCACGCGACCGTGGCCGTGGGCAGCGACACGCGCGCGCCAGGCTTCTGGATGGCGTTCTGTCGAGAGCGCGAGACGGCGGCCGTCATCCAGGCGCAGGCGGCCATGAGCACCGGGGCCTATGCCGATGTAATCGCCATAGCGCCAATAAACTAGGTTATGGCGGCATTCATAACCTGGCAAAGCATGATTTGAAACCTCATAGGCGGCAAGACCGTGTGCCGAGGTCAGTTCCTGGGTGATGTCGAACAGCGCTTCGGCTGCATCCTCATCAGGAAGAGCGAGGGCACCCCGGCGATGAAGCTCGTGGTACGGCGTTCCCGGCTCGATGGTCAGCTGGTAGAGAGACATGTGGCCCTGCTGTTCACCGAGCGCCCTGCCAAGCTCCCGACGCCAATCCGCTCCGGTCTGGCCAGGCCTTGCATAGATGAGATCGAAGGAGACGCGGGGGAAAATGCGGGCAGCAAGCCGAAAGGCGGCGAGTGCTTCCGCAACATTGTGCTGGCGGCCGAGACGGGCGAGATCGCCATCATCGAGCGCCTGTACGCCGACAGACAAGCGATTGACGCCTGCGGCGCGGTAGCCCTGAAAGTTAGCTGCTTCGGCGCTGGTCGGATTCGCCTCGAGGGTTATCTCGGCATCGGTTGAGAGATGCCAGGCACGGGCGAGCGCTTCGAGGACCCTGGCTACCGCAGTAGGCGGCATCAGCGAGGGAGTGCCGCCGCCGAAAAATACGCTCCTTACGTTGCGCCCCGCCGCGAGGCCGGCAAACGAGACCAGCTCGCAAATGAGCGCGTCGGTGAAATCTAGAGCATCGACGCCGGCGTGCCTTACATGCGAATTGAAGTCGCAATAAGGGCATTTGGCCTTGCAGAAAGGCCAGTGAACGTAGACCGAAAGATCTTTCAGCGGGTCGGGCACTGCTGCTCGAGATATTCATAGAATTTGCGAAACGCTGCCGCCCGATGCGATATGCCATGCTTGGCATCGGGCGGCATTTCGCCGAAGGTCATATCATAACCGTCTGGCATGAACATCGGGTCATAGCCGAAGCCCAGAGTGCCGCGCGGCGGCCATACCAGCCGGCCTGCGACGCGGCCTTCGAACTCCTTGTGCCAACCTTCCGGCACGCAAAGACTGAGAACGCAAATGAATTCGGCACGGCGTTGTTCCGGCGCAGATGCCCCGGCGCGGGCCAGTTTCTTCTCTAGGCTGCGCATTGCCATTGCGAAATCCCTGGCAGGGCCCGACCAGCGGGCGGAATATATGCCTGGCTTTCCCAGCAATGCCTCAACAGCAAGCCCGGAATCATCGGCAAGAGCGGGGAGGCCTCCTGCGGTCGCCGCTGCTTTGGCCTTGATAAGGGCGTTCTCGGCAAAGGTGGAACCGGTTTCTTCCGGCTCGGGAAGTCCCATTGTGTCCGCCGGAATAACAGTGATCGAGAGAGGGGCAAGAAGAGCGCTGATTTCTTTGATCTTGCCGGGGTTATGGCTGGCGAGGATGAGTCTTTCGCCAATTTTAGGGACCATTATTGAAGGTTCCATATCCGAGGTTCAGCAAATTCCACGCTGTTGCCGGCGGGATCGCGCGTATAGAGCGAGCGGCCTCCGCCGGGCCATTCGAACTCGGCCTCAATTGCTATGGCGCTGGATTGAAGGCGGTGTCGCCAGCCGTCAAATTCCGAAGGCAATGCACGAAAACAAATGTGGCCGGGACCCCGGGCACCATGGGGCGGCACAGGCAAAGTGCCGCGCGGCTGTGCCGTAGCACGGGGATCGAAGACCAGGAGCATCTGATCGCCGCATTTAAAAAAGACATGGCGGCCTTCTTCTACCGCATAACAGTCGAGCCCGAGCACATGCTCATAGAAGTGTCGCGCCGCGGCGAGATCGTCCGCATAGAGAGCCGTCTCCAATATCCGGGGGGCCATCATCGTCGCTCAGGACACCGCTTGCTGCTGCAGGGAGACAAGCTCGGCTATACCTGCTTTGGCGAGACCGAGCATTTCCAAAAACCTCGCCTCGGCGAAGGGCTCGCCTTCAGCAGTCGCCTGAATCTCGACGATGCCGCCTGTTCCGGTCGCAACGAAATTGGCATCGGTTTCGGCCGTGGAATCCTCTGCGTAGTCCAAATCGAGCACCGGCCTGCCCCCGACGATACCACAAGAAATCGCCGCCACATGGTCCCGCAGAGGACTGACCGAAATTCTCCGGGCATTCACCATGGCATCAAGCGCATCACGCAGGGCAATCCAACCCCCGGTGATCGCAGCCGTGCGCGTTCCGCCGTCGGCCTGGAGGACATCGCAATCAATGGTGATCTGGTTTTCGCCCAGAGCCGCAAGGTTGACCACGGCACGAAGGCTGCGGCCGATGAGGCGCTGGATCTCCTGGGTCCGCCCGGACTGCTTGCCGGCAGAGGCTTCACGCCTCATGCGATCGTTGGTGGAGCGGGGCAGCATGCCGTATTCGGCGGTCACCCATCCGCGGTTCTGTCCTTTGAGCCAGGGAGGCAACCGGTCCTCGACGGTCGCGGTGCACAGAACATGGGTGTCGCCAAACCGCACCAGGCAGGAGCCTTCGGCATGTTTCGATACGCGCCGCTCGAAAATTACCCTGCGCAATTCCGCCGCTGCCCGGCCGGATGCCCTCATATCCTTCCCTCGCATTAACCTTTGGCAAGACTTTTAGCTCGCTCCGGGGCGCATATGCAATTGGCGGCGGGGAGTTGATTGACGCTTCAGCGAGGTTATCTTAGAGCGGAGGCAACGATGGACACATCAAGAGCAGAAGAGCGCCAGTTCGGCATCGCCGCACTCGACCAGCGGTCCCGGGAGATTTTTTCCCGGCTGGTGGATACCTATCTCCAGACGGGAGAGCCGGTGGGATCGCGAACTATTTCAAGGGTGCTGCCAAGCACGCTGTCGCCGGCATCGGTGCGCAACGTGATGACCGACCTCGAAGAGGCCGGCCTCATCTACTCCCCCCATACGAGCGCCGGCCGGTTGCCGACGGAGCTCGGCTTGCGATTCTACGTCGATGCGCTTCTGGAGATCGATCCGCTGGCTTCCGAAGAGAGGGCAAAGATTGATGCGCAGGTGGCAGGATCCAACCGGCCACGGAGCGTCGAACAGATCCTCACCGAAACGACTAATATGCTGTCGGGTTTGTCGCACTGCGCCGGTGTGGTGGTCGCGCCCAAGATCAACATGAAACTGCGGCACATCGAATTCGTAGCGCTGGGGCCGGGCCGCGCCCTTGTCATTTTGGTGAACGACGACGGCTCGGTTGAAAACCGCGCAATCGACGTGCCGGTCGGCCTGCCGCCATCCGCTCTCACGAGGGTCTCGAATTATCTCACGGCACAATGCCAGGGCAAGACGCTGCCCGAAGTGCAGAAGTTCATCACAGCCGAACTGGCTACGCTCAAGCGCGAGCTCAACGAGCTGACCGCGAAGGTGGTGGAGGCCGGCATCGCCACCTGGTCGGGCGACAATGCAGGCGACAAGACGCTGATCATCCGGGGCCAGTCTAAGCTCATCGAGGACCTGACAACCATGGAGGACCTTGAGCGGATCAGGCGGCTTTTCGACGTGCTGGAGACCAAGAAAGACTTGGTCGATCTTTTGGGTGCTGCCGAAAAGGGCGAAGGGGTGAGAATCTTCATCGGATCGGAAAACAAGCTGTTTTCGCTTTCCGGCTCCTCCCTCATCATCGCGCCCTACCACGACAGCAAGGAGAAAATCGTCGGTGTTCTGGGCGTGATAGGACCCACGCGCATCAATTATGCGCGGATCATACCAATGGTCGACTATACGGCGCGGGTGGTGGGACGCCTGCTCACTTGATTTTTTGCTCGCAAGCCATGATATCGCCGACAGACACGACTTCCCGACCCGGATGAACGAAGAGGAAGACATGGGCGTAGAGAACTCGGCCGAACCGATCGCGATCCACGCGGAGGGCGCAGAACAGCCCGTTCGCCAAGAAGAATCCGACCCGCTGAAGCTCGCCCTGCAAGCAGTCGATGCTCTGAAGGAGGAGAATGCGCAGCTCAAGGACAAGCTGCTGCGAACGCTGGCCGATATGGAAAACCTGCGCAAGCGCTCGGAGCGCGAAAAGGCGGAGGCGACGCTTTACGCCGCCAGCAATTTCGCCCGCGACCTCCTAAGCGTTGCAGATAATTTCTCGCGGGCGCTTGCTGCGGTCACTCCGGAACAGCG